>SFGO01000020.1 GCA_004556545.1 Clostridiales bacterium | reverse complement strand
TGCGGTAGCCCTTCGGGCTGTCCTCGTCCTCGGTGCTGCGCACCCTTAAGCTGGTTTGCGGGGAAAGTGCTGCGGCACAAGGGTTAGGGGCTCCGTTCCTATAACCCCGGCAGGCACCGTAGGGAAGGCGCAAGGCGGGTTGCCCTTGGGCAACCCTGTCTGCCTCTGGCAGACTGAACTTTTCAAATAGAATTTGAAAAGTTCACCGGTCGCCCAGTGGGCACAACCGCCATAGGCGGTTAGCGACCCGCAGGTGTGACACGAAACGAGCGGGGACTACGACAGTAGTCCCTGCGACGATTGAGTGGCAGCAGTGCCTCCTGCACCTCCACTTTTTTGACACTCTACAACGGAAAAAGAGCGCATTTTCCGTTTTTTTCCTATCCATTTGCCGCAGGAATGTGGTATACTCGACAGGGTTTTTGTTTTTATTTTGTTTTTATGGGAGGATCATCTCTATGAGCCGTTTGGGAGATCTGCTGCATACCGAACGCCTGCGCCGGAACATGACGCTGAAACAGGTGGCCAAGCTGGGCGGGGTCAGCGAGGGATATTTGAAGGACGTGGAAGCAGGCACCCGCATCATCGCGGACGATCAGGCCCGCCGCATTTTGAAAAAGATGGGGCTGAGCGAGCAGAACGAAGCGGGATTCAGCCTGGACGACATCGCCGCCACCGTTGATCTGCAAACCGCCGCGCCCAAAGCCGCGCCGAAGCCCGCCCCCCGCGCCCGGGAGGCGGAGAAGGTCTACAGCTCCCAGAGCGAGGAAGAAAGCAAGAATATCACCGGCGGCGTATGGCTGGATGCCCTCAGCAGCGTGCTGAAGCGGGTGCCGGTGTACAACGCCGTCATGAAGGAAGTGGATCACCGGCTGCTGCCCATCATGGACGGCCGCATCGAGGGTTCTGCGCCTGAAAAGGTCTTCTATTTTCAGGCACCCGACGATACCATGCGGGGCTTCCGCATCATGCGCGAGGATACCTGCCTGATCGTGCCCGCCGGCAGCCCCATCGATGGGGCGATTATGCTGGTGGAAAAGGACGGCCATCGTTTCCTTCGGAAGGTCAAGAAGCTGGACGCCATGAATGTGCTGCTGCAGAGCTACGACCGGGAGTACGCGGGCGAAAGCTGCGCCCTGCCGGACATCACCTTCGTGGGCCGCGCCGTGCGCGTGGAATTCAGTCTGTAACCGGCGGATGCGTAAGGAGAGAAAAGAAACGATGCAGAAGGAAAAACAAACGCCTGCTCAGGTCGTGCGGGATTACGTCATGCTGACGCTGGCCACGCTACTAATGTGCGTGGGTATTTACTTCTTTAAGTTCCCCAACCATTTTTCCACCGGCGGCGTCAGCGGTATTTCCATTATTCTGGGCCACTATGCCCCGAATCTGTCGGCAGGCGCGTTTGTGTTCATCATCAACCAGAGCCTGCTGCTGCTGGGCTTTTTGGTGTTCGGCCGTTCCTTCGGGTTCCGCACCGCCTATGTGAGCCTTCTCATGTCCGGCGTGATCTGGGGGCTGGAATATATTTGCCCCATGGAAACGCCCCTGACCAATCAGCCGTTGCTGGAGCTGATCTTCGCCGTGACCTTTCCCGCCATCGGCAGCGCCATCATGTTCAACATGCAGGCTTCCAGCGGCGGCACGGATATTGTGGCTATGATCCTGAAGCGCAAGACCAACATCAACATCGGCCAGTGCCTTCTGTTTGTGGATTTTACCATTACCGTAGTCTCCGGCATCGCCTTCGGCATTGAAACGGGCATGTTCAGCATGCTGGGACTGGCGCTGAAATCCGTCATTGTGGATATGGTGCTGGAAAACATTGCCGTGCATAAGTGTTTCCAGATCATCACCAGCAAGCCGGATCAGATCATTGATTTTATCGTGAAGGATCTGCACCGGGGCGCGACGGATATGCAGGGCGAGGGCGCGTACACCCATGAGAACAAAACCGTCATTCTGACGGTGGTGAACCGCGCGCAGGCCATTAAGCTGCGCCTGTACGCCAAGAGTGTGGATCCGTCCTGCTTTATTCTTATTATGAATACCACGGAGATCATCGGCAAGGGCTTCCGCGGCGTGATGTAATTATAATAAGTAGAAACAGGCAAAACAAGACGAAAAACGTCCCGTCCAAGGCCGAAAATGCGGCTATGGACGGGACGTTTTTGTCCTGCTTGAACCCTCGAATTTTCCACGCAAAAAACGACAAATTCTATTGACATCCCCCCTGCTTTGTGGTTAAATACATACTGTTTTGCGAGTTTACTATTTCTAAACTCACGAACGAAAACAAAAGCCATCGGAAAGAGATGAGCCTTGGTGAACATTGGGGAGAAGCTGAAGGAACTGCGGATTCAGCGAAACCTGACGCAGGAGGAGCTGGCGGACCGCTGCGAGCTGAGCAAGGGGTTTATTTCGCAGGTGGAGCGGGATCTGGCCTCGCCGTCCATCGCCACCCTGACCGACCTGCTGGAATGCCTTGGCTCCAGCCTGAGGGAGTTTTTCTCCGACGATTCGGCGGAAAAAGTGGTCTACGCCCCGCAGGACATGTTCGAAAAGGAAGAGGACGATAAGAAGATTACCTGGCTGGTGCCCGACGCTCAGCGCAACAGCATGGAGCCCATCCTGCTGGAGCTGCAGCCCGGCGCCCGAAGCAACGAGCTTCCGCCGCTGGAAAGCGAGGAATTCGGCTACGTGCTGCACGGACAGGTGAATCTGGTGGCAGGCAAGCGCACCTACCGGGTGCGGAGGGGCTTCAGCTTCTGCCTGCACCCCAATACGACCCACTATCTGGAAAATACCGGCGCTCATCCCGCCGTCATTCTTTGGATCTCTACTCCGCCGAGCTTTTGAGAGCTTGAGCCTGCTAAAGGAGCTGTACCGTCATGATGGAACAGGAACACCTCATCGATTTGAAAAACGTATCCAAGGAGTTCGACGGAACCACCGTTCTGAGCGATATTGATCTTTACATCCGAAAAAAGGAGTTTCTGACGCTGTTGGGCCCCTCCGGCTGCGGAAAGACCACGACGCTGCGGATTATCGGCGGGTTTGAGTATCCCACCACCGGCACTGTGCTGTTCGAAGGCAAGGATATTACCGCCGTGCCGCCCTACAAGCGCCGGGTGAATACCGTGTTCCAGAAATACGCGCTGTTTCCGCACCTGAATGTGCGGGACAACATCGCCTTCGGCCTGAAAATCAAGAAAATGGGCCGGAAGGAGATCGACATGAAGGTCGATCGGATGCTGGAGCTGGTCAACCTGAAGGGCTATGGCAAGCGCGGCGTGGATCAGCTTTCCGGCGGCCAGCAGCAGCGTATCGCTATCGCTCGGGCGCTGGTGAACGAGCCGGAGGTTCTGCTGCTGGACGAGCCGCTGGGCGCGCTGGACCTGAAACTGCGCAAGGAAATGCAGCTGGAATTGAAGAGCATGCAGCAGCAGCTGGGGATCACGTTCATCTATGTGACCCACGATCAGGAAGAAGCCCTGACCATGAGCGACACCATCGTCGTCATGCGGGACGGCCACATTCTGCAGATCGGCGACCCCAAGAGCGTGTATGACGAACCGGCCAACGCCTTCGTGGCCAACTTCATCGGCGAGAGCAATATCCTGCGCGGCACCATGATCGAGGACGAGCTGGTGAACTTCTGCGGCTTCGATTTCCCTTGCGTGGACTCTGGCTTCGGCGAAAACGCGCCGGTGGACGTGGTCATCCGGCCGGAGGATATCATGATCGTGGGCGAGGATATCGGCCAGCTGACCGGCGTGGTGCAGAGCGTGCTGTTCAAGGGCGTTCACTACGAAATGATGATCGACACCGGCGAGACGGTGTTCAAGGTTCATTCCACCATCATGCAGCCCCAGGGCTCCCGGGTGGGCCTGACCATCGTGCCCTACAACATTCATATCATGCATCCCATGCCGGAGCCGCCGGTGGATGAGGAGGCGGTCGCAGATGTATAATGTATCGCTGCCCTGGTGGTCCTACGCGCTGATGGGCGCGGGACTGGTGGTCTTTCTGGGGCTTCTGACCCTGAGCGTGAAGCGGAATCACGGCGTGAAGCGCTCGCTGTTTGCTTCGCCCTATATCCTGTGGATGATCCTGTTCACGCTGCTTCCCTGTGTGCTGATCGCCTATTATGCCCTGACCGACGGCAGCGGCCAGCTGACGCTGGATAACTTCCGGGCCTTCTGGGACAGCAACCATATCATGCGGGAGAACATGCGGGCCGTGGCCGGGGACGAGGTGGCAGCCACCATTCCCCGGGGTTCCGTCAACGTGGATACGCTGGTCTACTCCCTGTGGATGGCGTTCCTGTGCACGGCTATTTCCCTGCTGCTGGGCTATCCGGCGGCGCTGTTCATGGCCGACCGGCACATGAAGCTGGGCTCCACGCTGGTCGTGCTGTTCATTATCCCCATGTGGATGAACTTCCTGCTGCGCACCATTGCGTGGATGAGCCTGCTGGAGGATAACGGCCTGATCAACGCCTTTCTGGAATGGATCGGCGTGGGCAAGGTCCAGCTGATGTATAATCAGGGAGCCGTGCTGCTGGGCATGGTCTACAACTTCCTGCCCTTTATGGTGTTCCCCATCTATACCAGCCTGAGCAAGATGGATCCCAAGCTGGGGGAGGCGGCCATGGATCTGGGCTGCAACGAGGCCAAGACCCTGCTGAAGGTGACGATTCCCCTGAGCGTGCCCGGCATCATCAGCGGCATTACGATGGTCTTTATGCCGTCTGTGACCACCTTCTTCATCCCCCGGGTGCTGGGCGGCGGCTCCACTCAGATGTTCGGCGACCTGATCGAAACCACGTTCCTGACCGCAGGCGACTGGAATCTGGGCAGCGCCCTTTCCCTGATTATGATGGTGCTGATCCTGATCTCTCTGTCCATCCTGCGCAAGGCTGATCCCAACGGGGAAGGAGGCGGCATCGCATGAAAAACTTTTTCAAGAAGTTTTATCTGGGCATCATTCTGGTGTTCCTGTATGTGCCGATTGTGGTGCTGATCTGCCAGTCCTTCAACGCGGGCAAGAGCCGGGCCAAGTGGGAGGGCTTTTCCTTCCGCTGGTACGGCGAGCTGTTCCAGAACGCCTCCATTATGAACGCCCTGTGGGTGACGGTGTCCATCGCCGTGATTGCGACCATCATTGCGACCGTGCTGGGCACGCTGGCGGCCATCGGCATTTACAGCATGAAAAAGCGCCCGCAGGCCGTGATGATGACCATCACCAACCTGCCCAACACCATGCCGGATATCGTGACCGGTATTTCCCTGATGCTGCTGTTCATCTTCGCCAAGGTAGACCGGGGCTACTTTACCATGGTGCTGGCCCATATCACCTTCGACGTGCCCTATGTGGTGTTGTCCGTCATGCCGAAATTGAAGCAGATGAACAAGCACACCTGCGAGGCGGCGCTGGATCTGGGCGCAACGCCCGGTTACGCGCTGACTCATGTCATCGTGCCGGAGTGCCGGCAGGGCATCGTGACCGGCGCGCTGCTGGCGTTCACCCTGTCGCTGGACGATTTCACCATCAGCTACTTTACCACCAGCCCGCTGGTGCAGAATCTGTCTACCCTGATCTATTCGGCTACCAAGCTGGGCATCAGCCCGGTTTATTACGCCCTTTCTTCTCTGATGTTCGTGGTTTTGCTGGTCCTGCTTTTGATCGTCAACCGCCGGACCGCCGAGACCAAGGCATAAATTCCCGGGCGCGGTACGCCCCAATGGCTTAGGGGAAAGCCGCTTCGCCTTCCCCTTAGACAGAGATTGCCCTGTCAAAAAAGATGATAGGAGGAATCCCCATGAAAAAAATCGTCGCCTTTCTGCTCTGTGCCGCCCTGCTGCTTCCCGTCTGCGCCTTCGCGCAGGAAGTGGTGAATGTGTTCAATTGGGAAGACTATATTGACGAGTCCGTGCTGCAGGACTTCGAAGCCGAAACCGGCATCCACGTCAATTACATGCGCTTTACCACCAACGAGGATATGCTGGTGCAGGTGGAAGCCAATCCCGGCGCTTTCGACGTGGTGTTCCCGTCCGAATACTGCGTGGAGCGCCTGACGAATAAGGGCCTGCTGGCGGAAATCAACTTTGACAATATTCCCAATTTCCAGAATATCAAGGAAAGCCTGAAAAACCCCAGCTACGACGAGGGCAACGCCCATTCCGTGCCCTACCAGTGGGGCACCCTCGGCATCCTGTACAATACCGAACTGGTGGATGCGGAGGACGTAAAGACCTGGAGTGTGCTCTGGAACGAGAAGTACAAGGGCCAGGTGCTGATGATGAACAGCATCCGCGACGCCATGGGCATTGCGCTGAAAATGCAGGGGTACGGCATGAACTCCACCGATTATACCCAGCTGCGCGCCGCCGCCGACCTGTTGATTCAGCAGAAGCAGTCGGGCATGGTGAAGGCCTATGGTCTGGACGAGTTCAAGGATAAGATGGTGGCCGGAGAAGCAGCGCTGGCAGTGGTCTACTCCGGCGACGCGGAATACGCCGTCGAGCTCAGCGACAAGCTGGCGTACTGCGTGCCGGACGAAGGCAGCAACGTATGGGTGGACTGCGCGGTGATCCCCGCTGCGGCCAAGAATAAGGAAAACGCCGAGAAATTCATCAACTATCTGTGCAGCCCCGAGGTGGCCGTGCGCAACTGCGAAGCCATCGGCTACTGCTGTCCCAACGAAGCGGCCATCGAACTGATGGGCGAGGAATACGCCTCCAATCCCGTGATGAATCCTTCCGACGAGACGGTGGCCAACTGCGAATACTTCAACGATCTGGACGCTACCTGGCTGACGGTGTACAACACCCTCTGGCAGGAAGTGCTGAACGCCCGGCAGGGAAATTAAAGAACCTTATCGAATCTATGAGCCTGACCGGGAGCTTTCCGGTCAGGCGGTCTTTTTTTTGCCGCAATACGGTCGAACAGGAGGAAACACAGAATGACACTGGCAAAACCGACGGCTGAAATGCTGGAATGGCATGAGAGCGAACTGGGCGTTTTTTTCCACTTTGATATGGAAGTTTTCGCGCCCGAATGGAAATTCGGCGATCCGATCCCGGACATCCGGTGCTGGAACCCGAAAAAGCTGGATACGGATCAATGACTGCGCACAGCCAAGGCGGCAGGGGCGCGGTACGCGCTTCTGACGGCCAAGCACGGAACGGGCTTCTGCCTCTGGCCCACCAAGGTGCACGATTATCATGTGGGCAACTCCGCCGTGCCCCGGGACGTGGTAGGGGAGTTCGTTCAGTCCTGCCATAAATACGGCATCAAGCCGGGCCTGTATTACAGCCTGGGAGGCCGCTATCTGACCGATCTCTGCACCCGCGAGGACGGAACGCTGGATCGCCCGAAGCTGAATGATCTGCTGCTGCGCCAGTTGGAAGAGCTGATCACGAACTACGGCCCGCTGTTCGAAATCTGGTTTGACGGCGGCATTCTTCGTCCGGAAAAGGGCGGCCCGGATATTCCCGGCCTGCTGAAGAGGCTCGCCCCCAACCTGATCTGCTTCGGCGGCTGCCCCGGCATCCCCAATGTGCTGCGCTGGAGCGGCAGCGAGCAGGGCGTGGCCGTGCCGGAGTGCTGGTCCTGCGCCCATTACCTGACCGAGCCGGAGCGGGACAACGTGACCCCCGATTCTCCCGGCGACCCGATGGATCCCATTTGGGCGCCCGTGGAGGTGGATATGCCGGTGCGGGACGTGATGTACGCCTATAAGGGCGGCTGGATGTATCATGCCATGGACGCGGATAAGACCTACAGCGGCGAATATCTGTTCCAGCGTTATCTGACCAGCGTGGGCCGGAACGCCAATCTGCTCATTGGCTGCGTGCCGGATACGGACGGCCTCATCAGTCAGGATCAGGTGGATTCCTTCCGGGGACTGGGCGAGATCGTCAACCGGGAGCTGGGCGTTCACGCGGGCATGACGGAAACGCTTCTGGACGGCGAACGGATGGAAGTCTGGTTCGACGGCCCGGTGGACGCGGAATATATCGAGCTGATGGAGGATCAGTCCGAAGGCCAGCATGTGCTGGAGTGGGTGGTGGAGACCCGCTGGCCCGCCTACTGGTGCACCAAGGATGGGCTGGATCGCTGGATCCCGCTGGCGCAGGGTCAGAGCATCGGCCACAAGCGGATCATTCCGCTGGGCAAGCTGCGGGGCTATGCCTTCCGCCTGCGGATCCTGAAGAGTCTGCCCGGCGCGGCGATGCGTTCCATGCGGGTGTATGGCCGGAAGGTGCCCATGCAGTTCCATGATTCGATCGACGCCTGACGGGAAAGCACGCATCAAAATGAGCCGCTCTGCAAAGGGCGGCTTTTTCGTCTCCCTTTTTATGAAAAAACAACGCCGCCCCCTTTGGACAGGGTTTTGAGCAGTCTCACCCTTGACATTGCCCCCTGAAAGTGATACCATAGTTCTTAGTTATTAAACTTTGTTTACTAACGTTCTGACTGCCGAAAGGGAGGTAGGAGAAATTTGAAATACCTGTTGGGAATTGATCTGGGCACTTCCGGCACCAAGACCGTTCTGTTTGAGGAAACAGGCCGGGCCGTTGCCAGCGAAACGATCGAATATCCGCTGTATCAGCCGAAAAACGGCTGGGCCGAGCAGGAGCCCGAGGACTGGTGGAACGCCGCCCGGGACACCGTGAAGGCCGTGATGACGAAAAGCGGCGTGAATCCGGGGGACGTGAAGGGCGTGGGCATCAGCGGCCAGATGCACGGTTTGGTGCTGCTGGATGAGGAAGGCCGCGTCCTGCGCCGCTCCATCCTGTGGTGCGATGGCCGCACACAGGAGGAATGCGACGAAATCACCGAAACCATCGGCCGGGAACGGCTGATCGAAATCAGCGCCAATCCGGCGCTGACCGGCTTCACCGCCGGAAAAATCCTCTGGGTGCGCAAGCATGAGCCGGAAATCTACGAGAAGGCCGCGCATATCCTTCTGCCGAAGGATTATGTGCGCTTCCGCCTGACCGGCGAGTATGCTGCCGAAATGAGCGACGCCAGCGGCACCAATCTGCTGGACGTTCCCAACCGCTGCTGGTCGGAGGAAATTCTGGAAAAGCTGCACATTGACAAACAGCTGCTGCCGCCTTTGCTGGAAAGCAGCGACCCGGCGGGCTGCGTGACGGCGGAAGCTGCCGCCGCGACGGGTCTGCGCGAGGGCACCGTGGTAGCGGCGGGCGGCGGCGACAATGCCTGCGCCGCCATAGGAACCGGCGTTGTCACCGAAGGCCGCGCCTTTACGACCATCGGCACCTCCGGCGTGGTGTTCGCTCATTCCGACCGGGTGCAGATCGATCCGGCAGGCCGGGTGCATACCTTCTGTGCGGCGGTTCCCGGCGCGTATACGGTCATGAGCTGCACGCTGGCGGCGGGTCTGTCCCTGAAGTGGTATCGGGACACCTTCTGTCAGGCGGAATGTCAGGCCGCGAAGGAAATGGGCGTGGATCCTTACGTTCTGCTCAACGAAGAAGCGGCGCAGGCTCCGCTGGGCGCCAACCGCCTGCTGTTCCTGCCTTACCTGATGGGCGAACGCAGCCCCCTGCTGGACTCCAACGCCCGGGGCGCGTTTGTGGGCCTCAGCGCCATTCATACCCGCCGGGATATGCTCCGGGCGGTGATGGAGGGCGTTATGTACTCCCAGCGTCAGAATCTGGACGTGCTGCGGGGCATGAAGGTGGCGCCTGACGCCATGTTGGCCTGCGGCGGCGGCGGAACCAGCCCCTTCTGGCGGCAGATGATGGCGGACATGTTCCAGATGCCCGTCCGCACCGTGGCCAACCGGGAAGGCCCCGCACTGGGTGCGGCCATTCTGGCGGGCGTGGCCTGCGGCGTGTATCAGGACATTCCTTCCGCCTGCGAAAAGGTCATCCGCCTGAACGACGCGCAGCAGCCCGACCCGGAGCGCAGCGCGCAGTATGAGCGCTGCTACCGCCTGTACGAAAAACTGTATCCCGCCATGAAGGAGAGCTTTGCCGAGCTTTCCCGACTGGATTGAACCTGCCGAATCTAACGGAACCAAATCAGGACAAAATCAGAACCAAATCAAAACAAAAGGAGAGAAGAAGAATGATCCAGAACATTCCCGAAGTCAAACTTGGCCTGATCGCCGTCAGCCGCAGCTGCTTCCCCATGGCGCTGGCGGAGCGCCGCCGCACTGCTCTGCATGCGGCCTGCAAAACCGAGCTGTACGAATGCCCTGTGACCGTGGAAAACGAGTGCGACGCCCGCAAAGCAGTGGACGACGTGCTGGCCCACGGCGTGAACGCACTGGTGGTTTTCCTGGGCAACTTCGGTCCTGAAACCCCCGAGACGCTGATTGCCGACTGGTTCGACGGCCCCGTGATGTATGTGGCTGCCGCCGAGGGCGACGGCGACCTGCACGATGGCCGCGGCGACGCTTACTGCGGTCTGCTGAACTGCAGCTACAACCTGGGTCTGCGCCATCGGAAGGCTTACATTCCCGAGCTGCCTGTGGGCACTGCCGCCGAGCTGGCCGACCGCGTGGAGGACTTCCTGCCCATCGCCCGCGCCATTCTGGGCCTGAAGGGCCTGAAGGTGATCGCCTTCGGTCCCCGTCCCGACGATTTCCTGGCCTGCAACGCGCCCATCAAGGCGCTGTACGATCTGGGCGTGGCCGTGGAAGAAAATTCCGAGCTGGATCTGCTGGCGGCCTACAACAAGCATGCCGACGATCCCCGCATCCCCGCCAAGATGAAGGAAATGGAAGAAGAACTGGGCGGCCACAATCCCTACGCGGGCATTCTGCCCCGGCTGGCTCAGTATGAGCTGACCCTGCTGGATTGGGCTGAGCAGCACAAGGGCACCCGTCAGTACGTGGCCTTTGCCAACAAGTGCTGGCCCGCCTTCCAGACGGAGTTCAAGTTCGTGCCCTGCTACGTCAACAGCCGTCTGACCGGCATGGGCATCCCGGTTTCCTGCGAGGTGGACATCTACGGCGTGCTGTCCGAGTACATCGGCATCTGCGTGTCCGGCGCGCCCGTGACCCTGCTGGACATCAACAACACCGTGCCTGCCTCCATGTATGAAAAGAGCATCAAAGGTAAGTACGATTACCGCCTGACGGAAACCTTCATGGGCTTCCACTGCGGCAATACCTGCTCCAACCTGCTGAAGAACCCCCATATGGGCTATCAGCTCATCATGAAGCGCGATCTGGAGCCCGACCGTGCGGAGCCGGACATCACCCGCGGCACCATGGAAGGCAACATCAAGGCCGGGGACATCACCTTCTTCCGCCTGCAGTCCACGGCGGATACCCAGCTCAAGGCGTACATCGCTCAGGGCGAAGTGGTGGATATGGACTGCGAGAGCT
Source organism: Clostridiales bacterium (assembly GCA_004556545.1). Classification (GTDB taxonomy): domain Bacteria; phylum Bacillota; class Clostridia; order Christensenellales; family Aristaeellaceae; genus Limiplasma. The sequence continues at coordinate 21,029 of SFGO01000020.1, read as the reverse complement.
TCGGCTCCATCGGCGCGTTTGCCATTCCGGAAATGGATCGCTTCTACCGTCATGTGCTGGTGGCCAAGCGCTTCCCGCATCACGGCGCGGTGGCCTTCGGCCATTACGGCAAGGCGCTGTTTGAGGTGTTCAAGTATCTGGGCATTGCGGACGTGAGCTACAACCGTCCTGCCAGCCTGCCTTATCCCGACGAAAATCCCTGGGGCTGAGTCTCAGATTCCGCGCCCTTCCCGGAAACGGTCAGGGCTTGTGGGCTGAACTGAAAAAAGAATCCAATGTCCCGGCAGGCCAAAAGCCTGCCGGGATTTTCGCGCGCCGGAAGGGCAAAGGGCGCATTTCCCAATAAACACCTTGACTTTCCAGCGCCGTGCGCGTATATTGATGCAGAACCCGACAAACGGTGATCGAGCCAAAAAAGAAGGAGATCATGCATATGATGCGCTGCGAACGGATATCCATCCCCACTTCCGCCGGTGCGGAGATTGCGCTGGATGTTTATGTGCCCGCTGTATCCAAGGAAATCGATCTGGAAGTCCGCCGTCCGGCGATTGTGATTTGCCCCGGCGGCGGTTATGAATTTCTGAGCGAGCGGGAAGCCGAGCCGGTAGCGCTTCGCTTTCTGCCGGAAGGCTTTAACTGCTTCGTGGTCTGGTACCGCTTCGCCCCCAACCGCTATCCGCGGCCTCAGCAGGATGTGGCGGCGGCGGTGGCTTGGGTGCGCGCCCATGCGGAGGAAACCCACACCGACCCGAACCGTATCGCCGTGATGGGCTTCTCCGCAGGCGGTCACGCGGCGGGCAGCCTGGGCGTTCTGTGGCACCGGGCCGAGCTGTGGCAGGAGATGGGCCTGAAGCCGGAAGATGTGCGGCCCAACGCCATGGTGCTCAGCTATCCCGTGGTCAGCGGCGGGCCCTTCGCTCATCGCGGTTCGTTCGTGAACCTGTCCGGAACGACGGATGAAAGCCAGCATACGCAGTATTCACTGGAAAATTGGGCGACGGAGAACTGCCCGCCCACGTTCCTGTGGCATACCTTCGTGGACGGCTGCGTTCCTGTGGAAAACACGCTGATTATGGCTGAAAAGCTTCGTTCCCTGAAGGTGGATACGGAGATCCATGTTTATCCCTACGGCGGACACGGCCTGTCCCTGTGCAATCCGCAGACGTCCAATGTGAACTGCCCGGATCAGAACGTATCTGACAACGCCGACTGGCCTGCCTTTGCCGCCGATTTTCTCCGGCGTGTGATGAAATAACGCCGCCAGCGTCCCAAAAACAGAAGGAGGCACACCGATGCCCACAGTGGTTTTGCACCCCAAAAAAGAACAGCGGGTCTACAGCGGACATCCCTGGGTGTTCCGCAGCGACATTGACCGGGTAGAAGGCCCGTATCAGGACGGCGACGTGGTTCGCGTGGTATCCAGCCGGGGCCGGTTTCTGGCCATGGCGGTCTATAACCCCCGCTCCCAGATCAGCCTGCGCATCCTGAGCCGGAAGGACGAGCCCATTGACAGCGCGTTCATTCACCGGCAGGTGAAGACGGCCATCGACTACCGCCGTACCTTTGCCGATCTGAACAGCTGCCGCCTGCTCTTTGCAGAGAGTGACGGCCTGCCCGCCGTGATCGCCGACAAATTCGGCGATATTGTGGTGCTGCAGGTGCTCTGCCTCGGCATGGAGCAGTTCAAGCAGGACATTGTGGACGCGCTGGTGGAGGAAGTTCATCCTGCCGGTATTTATGAGCGCAACGATGTGTCCGTCCGGGAACTGGAAGGCCTGACCCAGCAGACCGGCCTCCTGTACGGCGAAGTGCCGGAACGGGTGGAAATGGTGGAAAACGGCGTTCATTTCTGGGTGGACGTGAAGGAAGGCCAGAAGACCGGCTTCTTCCTGGATCAGAAGGAAAACCGCGCCGCTATCGCGCCCTTTGTCAAGGACGCGCGGGTGTTGGACTGCTTTACGCATACCGGCAGCTTTGCCCTTCACGCGGCCCATTTCGGCGCGAAGGAAGTCATCGGCGTGGACATCAGCGACTACGCCTGCGAATTCGCAGCGGAAAACGCCCGCCTGAACCATGTGGAAGACCGGGTACGCTTCGAGTGCGCCAACTGCTTTGACTATCTGCGCGCCGCTCAGGACAGCCATCAGCAGTTCGATGTGGTCATTCTGGATCCCCCGGCCTTCACCAAGACCCGCTCGGCGGTGCAGGGCGCGCTGCGGGGCTATAAGGAGATCAACCTGCGGGGCATGAAGCTGGTGCGGGACGGCGGCTATCTCGTTACCTGCTCCTGCAGCCAGCACGTCACGCCGCCCCTGTTCCGGGAAATGCTGCTGGACGCGCAGAAGGACGCGCGGGTTCGGCTTCGTCAGGTCGAATGGCGTACCCAAGGGCGGGATCATCCCATTCTGCTCAGCTCGCCGGAGACGGAATATCTGAAGTGCGCCATTTTTCAGGTGTTTTCCTGATTCTCTTTTTCAGACAAACCAAAACCACGGGAGAATGGCAGGGACGCAGGCCCCGACGTACTCCCGTGATTTTTTGTTACAATGTTTCATCCAGCAGGACGGAAACGGTGCAGCCGGAGCCGGAACCGGCGCTTTCTACCACGGCTTTGAAAAGGTTTTCCAGATCCTGCACGGTGATGGCCCAGGCGTTTTGCGCATATTCCGGATTGGCTTTCGCTTCCTCAAACAGTCTGGTTTCTATGGTCTGTTTGATTTCCGCATAGCGCTCCGGCGTGAGGGGATAGAGCCAGTCGACCTTCTGAACTTCTTCTTCGTTGACGGTCAGCTTCTGATAGCCCGGCACAGGCGCGGGCACCCGCACCTGTATTTCCGTGCCCTCGGCGGAGACGGCGGCGTGGCTTAAATCGACCGTGTAGCTCATCTGGAAGGTATAGGGCACGACAACCTTCTGCACCGTGCCGAGAATCCAGGCGTCCTGAGTCACGGTTTCCTGACCGGTGGTCTCCACTTCGTAAACCACCAGATGGTTTTTCTCCTTCAGGGTTTCGCTGAACCGTTCGCTGATCCACTGGACATTGCCGCCGCCGAAAATCCGGGCGTACAGCGAGGGGCCGAATCGCAGCCCCGTAAAGACCAGCGCTGCCAGCAGAATGACCGTAAACAGCTTTCGAATGAATTTTTTCATGGCTTCCGACCTTTCTCAGGCAGGGGGCATCCATTTGCCTATTTCGATAAACAGCCGCACCAATAGCTGCACCAGTACGTACAGCGTGGTCAGCGCGCCCACCAGCATCAGATAGCCGCGCACAAAGCGGCGGAATCGTCCGGGTCTGTGACGGGGCCTCCGACGGGGCGGGGGAGCCGGTTCCGGACGCTCGCAGGGGCCGTCGGGCATGGGCGGCCGTCCCTGAGGACGGGGAGAAACGTTCATGACGGTTTCCTCCTTTCGGCGTTGACAACCGACGACAAAAATACAGGGGTTCCTCGACAGTATACGACAAAAAAGCGAAAAAAGCTATCCCTGCCGCAAAAGGAAAACTGCGGCAGGGAGTGTTTGGATTTTGCGCGGTGTTATTCCGCCGTCAGATAGCTCTCCATGACGTAGCCCTCGGCGACGTCGGTGCGCACCTTGACCCAGCCGTCTTCTTCGCAGCGTTCCAGCACCAGCAGCCGCTGGTTTTTGTATAGCCGCATGACGATCTCGCCGCTCAGGTCGGGCAGGGAGCGCAGGTTCAGGGAGCTGTCGTTGTCGATGCCCGTCACCAGCGCGATCCACTGGCTTTCAGCGGGCTGCTGACTGACCGGCATCAGCGTGGGCCGGGGCGTGGGGGTGGGCGCAGGCCCTGGCGTGGCCGCCAGCGCTTCCGGCGCGGCGGGCAGAGCGTTCTCCGCAAAATCGTAGCGCATCAGGGACATGCCCGGATAGTAGAAAGCCAGAATTTCCTGATAGGTTTTCTGATACCGGCCTGCCATCCACTCCGCGCCGCGCTGGCTCATGCCCACGCCGTGCCCGAAGCGCCGGGCTTCCAGCCGGTAGGCGGTATCGGTTTCCACCATGGTCCACAGCTCGTTTTCGTAGTTGCTGGAAATGCTCATGGCCAGCAGCTTTTCGGCAGTGGGGAAGACCGGAATATCCAGCGTAAAGGGCTGCTCGATCACCGTAAAGGGGCCGTATACCGGCGCAGGGGTAGCCGAAGGAGCGGCCGAGGGGGCAGTCGAGGGCTCGATGGTAACTTCGGAAGAGGGCGTGGGGGAAGGGGCAACCAACGGCGAAGCCGTTTCGCCGCTTCCGGCCAATATCAGCTCTACTTCTTCCTGATCCGCATCCGTCGCCGGAGAAGGCGCGTCCTGCCGGGTGCGCCCGCTGATCTGAACGGTCAGGTGCAGCGTGTCCATCCGTTTGCCCTCGCCGGACAGCGCCACATCGCTGATCGTATGGACGCGAATGCTGGCAGGCGCGGGATCCAGCCCCAGCGCGGTCAGTTCTTCCCGGAGAACGGTAGCCAGCAGGTTGCGCAGGCCGTAGGGGGCAATGTCGTGCTCTTCGTTGGTGTAGCTTTTTTGAAGCGTCACGCTTTTTACGACGCTGTACGGATTTTCTACATCATAAGGATCATCCATGACCGCATAGTAGCCGTAATCGCCGCCGCCGGGCCAGACGCTTTCGACCAGTTCCGTCTGCCCGCCGTTGGAAGCGGCATAGTAGCACTGGGCCAGCTTTCCCTTGTAGAAGCCGCATACGCCATAGGTCTCCTCCACGGCTTTCTCCGCGTTGACGTAGCCGGAAACATATCCCCGGAAAACCTGATCGTTGGTGGTATCCACAACGTCGTAGTCTCCCTCCGAGCTGCGCTTGCGCAGCACATAGGTGCGGGCGGCTACGGTCTGGGCCTTCAGCGCTTCCAGCGGGAAGGAATTGCTCATTTCATAGGGCACCACGCCCAGCAGATAATCCTCCACATGAAGGGTAAGAATGGGCAGCAGCACGCCGTCCGAAATCTTCAGCCGCAGGTCGCCCTGATACAGCGCCGGATAGTTGACCCGCCGGAAGCCGATCTCGCTGGCGTCCGGATCGGCGTACCGGGTCAGGGTCAGATCGCCGCCGCCGTTCAGGGTCAGACTGCCGCAATAGACGAAAATGCTGTTTTCCTTTAATTGAAAGGAAACCTGACTGCCGCCGGGCAGATAAACTTCCGTGCCCTGCGCCGTGCGCAGCCCGTAGGCGCTGGACAGGCTCACGTCCATCCGGTCGGTGATCTGAAGCCGCCGGAGAAGCACCCGCACCTGCAGGTCAATGGTCTGACCGGCGGCGGGAATATCGGCGCTGTCGGCCAGCACCGGCGCGGCAAGACCGATGCAAAGAAGCAAAGCGGTTAAAACCGCCAGCCATCGTTTTTTGATAGAGCGTTGAAGCATAGGGGTTCAGCGTCTCCTTTCCTGCCGTAAAAGGCAATGGACATCCGAACATCCAACGAACCAGACGATTCATTCCCTGCATGCGAATTTTTCACAGTGATGACAGACGGATACAGAGAAAGTTTCCTTTATCGGGTATTGGAAAACGCTCGTTCATACAGATGAACCGTCAAGGTTTCTACCCGAGCCCGGGCGGGGGTCGCCCGTACTTGGAGAGGGAATGTGCGAAATCACCCCTCCATCGCACTGCGAAAATCAATGTTTTGGGTCTGCGCCCGCTCCATGTCATCCAGACATTGCTGAATGGCCGCGGCATCGTTTCCGGCGTCCTTCAGCGCCTCCACGCGCGTAAACCAGAGCGGCTTCAGGCAGCGGTAGAGCGGCAGCGCCGCTTCTTTTTCGGTTTCGGAAAAGGCGTACACGGCTGCGCAGATTTTCAGCGCGGTCAGAATTTCGTTTCGTTCTTCGTCAAAAGAACCCTCGTAAATTTCCCGGAAGAGATAGTTCAGGAAAACGTCCTTCCCGGCCAGATTGAAATCGTAAATGCCCGCAAAGCGTCCTTCCTCGTCCAGCAAAACGTTGGTATCGTTCAGATCCGCCTGAAAGACGGACGCGGGCAGATGGGCGTAGCCTTTTTCCAGTTCGGTGCGGTTTTCTTCCCAGCGCGCGAAGATTCGGTCTGTCTGCTCCCTAAAAGGTTCCGGCAGGGTACGGCTGTAGCGCCGGAATTCCAGCGCGTTTTCCAGTACTTCATCGGTCTCATCATCGCCGAAGGTGTCGAACAGACAATAGGCGGAGGGAAGATTCGTATACTGGAATTTCTGGGCGGCGATTCTGGCCGTCATTCGGTACAGCTCTTTCCGAAAGGGCTTGGCGTTGGGGCAGCGGTCGGCGGAAGGGTAGAGCGAAAATTCCTCCGCATAGGCAAAGCATTGGTGGTTCTTGTAAAGCACCGCCGGAAATTCGCCGTTGAGCGCAGAAAAAATTTCAGGGCAGTAATAGCCCAGACGGCGATATTCATCGGCGCAGCGCCGCCACATGCCGATTCGTTCGGGATTCGTAAAGGCGTTCTGGGCCAGCTTGACCACCAGCCGCTTTCCGGAAGCGAAGCGAACGAAAATCGCCTCCCGAAAATCATCGCCCTCCCGGCTGGTGTTTTTCACCGAAAGCTCCGCAATGGTTTCCGGAGAAAAGAGAGAAACGGCCTCCTGTTCAGAAGATACAGACAAAAATTCCGGCATGGGTTTCCTCCTGCCTGCGGGCTTGGGAAGCGCCGCATTCGCTTATATTCAATCTCCCCGCCGCTCCTTAAGGACGGCGGGGAGGCTGCTCCCAGAGGTTTTACAGCGCCAGCCGGTAAATCGCCTGCGCGTCTTCCTCGTGAATGGGATAGTAATTGCCCAGCTTGCCGCCGCCCATTGCTACGGCCCGCTGCGCCATACGGCCCAGATTTTCTTCGCCGATGCCGTTTTCATGCAGCGTGGTGGTCAGACCCAGCGAGCGGTAGAAACGCTCCAGCCGCGCAATGCCCTCCATGGCAATGGCTTCGTCCGTGCCGAAATCCTCCGGCACGTCAAACACACGGACGGCAAACTGACGCAGCTTTCCAACGCAGCCTTTGGAAAGAACGTACTTCATCCACGCGGGGAAAATGATGGCCAATCCCGCGCCGTGGGCGATGTCGTACAGGGCGCTCAGTTCATGCTCCAGCTTGTGGCTGGCCCAATCCGTGACGCGGCCCGTGCCCAGCAGACCATTGTGCGCCAGCGCAGCCGCCCACATGATCTCGGCCCGCGCGTCGTAATCCTCCGACTGCTTGAGGACGATGGTGGCGTTGTGAATGACCGTTTTCAGCGCGCCCTCGGTCATGCGGTCAATCAATTCGACGGACTCCGTATTGGTGAAGTAACGCTCCATCATGTGAGCCATGATGTCCACCGCGCCGCAGGCCGTCTGAAAGGCGGGAAGCGAGAAGGTATACTCCGGGTTCAGAATGGAAAATTTGGGATAATTAAGCGGCGTGTTGCGGCCCCGCTTGCATAGGTCGTCTTCCCGGGTGATAACGCTGGAATCGCTCATTTCACTGCCTGCCGCCGGGATCGTCACAATGACGCCCAGCGGAAGCACATGGTCGTTTTTGCCCTTGCCTTCAAACAGATCCCACGGATCGCCGTCATAGCAGGCGCCGTTGGCAATGGCCTTGGCGGTGTCGATGGCGCTGCCGCCGCCTACCGCGAGCACCAGCTGAATCTGCTGCTCTTTGCAGAGCGTCACGCCGTCGCGCACCAGACCCAGACGAGGGTTGGGCTTTACGCCGGAAATTTCCCAAACGCGGCAGTTCAGCCCGTTCAAAATGGTCATGACCTTGTCATAAAGACCGATCCGTTTGATACTTCCGCCGCCGTAAACCAGCAGCACCCGCGTGCCGTAGCGGCGCACCTCTTCTTCCAGGTGGGAAAGGGAATCACGGCCGAAATCAATTTTGGTAGGAATTTGCAGCGAAAAATCAATCATGAAAGGGCTCCTTTCGCGCTTATCATCTTTTGGGGGATGTTTTTCTGCACAGGACTATTGTAGCATTTTGGGATGCGCTTGAAAAGCATGAAATCATCAGGCGGGAGTATGGGGGAGAAGAATGTCAAAATTCCGCTAAGCTGTGTAAAAAGCCTGTTTCTGTTTTGACAGGAACAGGGAAAAATGATATACTCACACCATCTTAGCCCCGTTGGTGATTGAGCTTTGGAGGAGGATTCACTGTGGATATTCTGGGACTGCTCAAGGAGCTTTTTTCCGGCGTGCTGTATCTCTTCACGGCGGAGGGCCTGAAAACGCTGGTGATGTTTGTCATTTCCGGCGTACTGATCTATCTGGCCATCAAGAAGGACTATGAACCCGCCCTGCTGCTGCCTATCGGCTTCGGCGCGATTTTGGCCAATCTGCCGCCGGTGATCGATCAGGTCACGGGCAGCGCCACGGCCAGCGTGCTGGGTTCCGAGGGCTTCCTGACGGTGCTGTTCAACGCCGGAATCAAGAACGAGCTGTTCCCGGTGCTGATCTTTATCGCCGTAGGCGCCATGATCGATTTCTCGCCGCTGTTGAAGGATCCCAGCATGATCTTCTTCGGCGCGGCGGCCCAGTTCGGCATCTTCGCCACGTTCCTGCTTTCTCTGGTGCTGATCCCCATCGTGCTGCCCCAGACGGCGGGCAACGACAGCCTGATCCTGCGGCTGGCTTCGGCCATCGGCATCATCGGCGCGGCGGACGGCCCCACCACCTTGTATGTGGCCAACCATTTCAAGCTGGCGGACTACATGGCCCCCATCAGCGTAGCGGCGTACAGCTACATGTCGCTGGTGCCGGTGATTCAGCCCCCGGTCATCCGCGCCCTGACCTCCAAGGAAGAGCGCATGATCCGCATGACCTACACCGAAGAACGGGCCTCCAAGCTGGCGCTGATCCTGTTCCCCGTTATCGTAACGGTGGTGGCGGGCGTAGTGGTGCCCATGAGCGCGCCGCTGGTGGGCAGTCTGATGTTCGGCAACCTGATTCGCGAGTGCGGCGTGCTGGAACGGCTGAGCAAGACCGCTCAGAACGAGCTGGCCAATCTGGTGACGATCCTGCTGGGTCTGGCCATCGGCTCTACCATGGTGGCTGCCAATTTCCTGCGGATGGATACGCTGCTGATTCTGGCGCTGGGCCTGTTCGCCTTCGTGTTTGATACGGCGGGCGGCGTGCTGTTTGCCAAGTTCCTGAACCTGTTCCGCAAGAACAAGATCAACCCCATGATCGGCGCGGCGGGCATTTCCGCCTTCCCCATGAGCGCCCGGGTTATTCAGAAAATGGCCAAGGAAGAGGATCCCTATAACTTCATTCTGATGCAGTCCATCAGCGCCAACGTATCCGGCCAGCTGGGCTCCATCGTGGCAGGCGGCATGGTCATCACTCTGGTGGGCATGATGCTGGGCAATGTCTGGTAAGCGATGAAAGCGGGAGGAATGGATCAATGAAAGCATTGTTTGCGTTGAGCGCGGCGGAGGCCGCTGCGGGAAATCTGGCGTCTCTGCCGCTGATGACCAAGGGGCTTTTGACTACCGTCATCGGTCTGCTGGGCGTGTTTCTGGTGCTGGGGCTGTTCTTTGCGACGATCAAGCTCATGCAGCACATTGGAACCAAGGACGAAAAGTAAGCGGAAGTCAGAAGGTGAAAACGTGTATACGGACGAGGAACTGCAAAATATCGTTACAATGAAACGGAAGCGGTTATGGATCGCCATCGTTCCGGCAGCAGTGCTCCTTGCTGTGGCGATCGCCGTTTTTGTCTATGGTCAGACCAGCCGCAGCGATACGCTGTGGCGGCTGACAGCGGCGCTGACAGTAGTGGGCGGCGGATATTTCCTTTTCTATTTCGGCCTGTGCGTCCGTCCGGTGATTTTCTACGAACGCCATGTGCAGAACATGCTTCATGGCCGTCGGCATGAGAATACGGGCCTGCTGAAGGAAGTCGGGGAGCAGGTCTGCGAGAAGAACGGCGTTCAGTGCCGGCCGGTGATGATCAACATCGGCGAAAAGGACGACGGCAAGGACGACCGGCTCTATTATTTCGATTTGAAAAAGGAATGGCCCGATCTGCCCCTGGGCAGCCGCGTGACCATCATCAGCAACGATATGATGGTGGCGGATGTAAGGGCGGCCTGAAACGTTTCGGGGAAAGAAAAGCGGCGCGGAAGACAACTTCCGCGCCGCAGAGTGTCAAAAAAAGTGGAGGTGCAGGAGGCACTGCCTCCTGCCGGGGTTATAGGGGCGGAGCCCCTAACCCTTATGCCGCAACATTTTCCCCGCAAACCAGCTTAAGGGTGCGCAGCACCGAGGACGAGGACAGCCCGAAGGGCTACCGCAGTCCGAAGCCCGCCACGCCCGGCGGAGCGGGCCGCAAAGCGCTGTTTGCGGGCGCTGACGGCCAACTTGGGTTTTTCGACAGACTGGCGGCGCGGAAGACAATTTCCGCGCCGTATTTTATTGCTGACTCTGATAAACGATCACCAGCAGCGTTCCTTCCCGAACACTGATTTTCGGATGCTCTCCAACATAATGATTGCTCACGCCCAGCGGAATATCGCAGCAAAGGGACGCATCGTGCAAAGGATACTGAAGCCCCTCCAGCGTAACGCCGTGAGCTTCGTTGCCGTGGCAGAAAACACTGACTAGCGTGTTGCTTGGCCGCTCGGGCAGCGCCATGGTTCCGTTGTGCAGGGCGAAAACGTCATAGTCAGGATCCGTCATGCGGATCTGCGCGCCCATCCGGGCATAGCGGGCCATGGTCTGCAGGTTGGCCAGAAAATGATCGGGCCGTCCGCCGGTGCAGCCGTACAGGGCAAAGGAGCGGTAGCCGCGGTTCCAGCCTTCTTCCAGCGCCAGCGCCGTGTCGGTATCGTCCTTCTCCACCGGGTAGCGAAGCAGACGGGTTTCCGGCGGCAGAACGGGCAGACGGCCCAACGAATCCAGATCGCCCAGCAAAAATTGGGGCGTCAGCCCGCTTTGCAAAAGCCAGTCATATCCGCCGTCCGCAGCGATCAGCAGATCGCCTTCGGCAGGCGTCAGACCGCGAGCGGTAAAATTGCCCGCGCCGACAATGTAGCAGGTTTCCATGGTTCCGTCTCCCCTCCGCGTTTTTCATGGTTCATTGTAGCACGAAAAAAGAGGATTGACAAACGAAGACGCGCTTTGTATAATAACACCGTGCTCATCCAAAGAGCGCAGGGGTGCTGGCCGAACAGGGCTGGCTGAGATCGGGCGAAGCCCGGGACCCTTGAACCTGATCCGGGTAATGCCGGCGTAGGAATCAATGAAATCCGCGTTTCTTGATGGCTCACGCTGCATGCTGGCAGGGTGGGCATTTTCATTTTCACCGTATGGAATTACGGGAAACGGAGGAAGAAACCATGGATTCTAAAACCATTCGCCGTCTGGTGGAGTGCGCCATTCTGGTGGCCGTGGGTACGGTACTGAGCCTGTTTGAGTTCAAGGGCGCGTGGGCGCTGGGCGGCGGCATTACTTTTTGCAGCATGCTGCCTCTGGTCATGATCGCTCATCGTCACGGCACCAAGTGGGGCGTAGGCTCCGCGCTGCTGTACAGCCTGATTCAGCTGATGCTGGGGCTGAGCAACGTGCAGTATGCGCCTGACGCGCTGACGGCCATCGGCATTATCCTGCTGGACTATGTGGTGGCCTATACCGTCATCGGTTTCGCCGCCTGCTTCAACGGCGTGATCAAGAACCGCTGCGTCTCCATTGTGGTGGGCATCGTGTTCACCTTTGCCCTGCGGCTGCTGTGCCACTTCCTCAGCGGCGTGCTGATCTGGGAAGTACTGTGGCCCAACAGCGTGGGCTGGGCTCCCGCCGTGTGGTCCATCGCTTACAACGGTTCCTACATGGTGCCGGAAATGGTCATCACCAGCATCGTAGCCGCCCTGAGCTACAAGCCTCTGAAGCGCTACTGGCTGGGCGAAGACCTCAAATCTCCCAAAGCTGCTTAAGTCCCCTGACTGGACATAAGCCGTCTCTATGCAGAGGTGCGTAGAGAAATACCGATTCCGCAGCGCCGCCCGTCTGGTACACGGGCGGCGCTGTCTTGTGTCTGTGTGGAAAACGGGCCGCAACATCCTGCGGTTGTGCCGGCTCGCCGGGAAATGCTATAATAACAAGCGCCCGTTTTGAACCGGGCAAACACAAAAGCCGCTTTGGCTGACAAAGGAGCATGGAATGGATTATCCTTTTTTTGCCTATCTGGATCGGTTGAAGCTGATCCGCCGCTGGGGCCTGATGCGCAACACGGAATCGGAAAACGACATGGAACACAGCATGCAGACGGCGGTGATCGCCCACGGGCTGGCCATGCTGGGCTGGGAACGTTTCGGCCGTCAGGTGGACCCGGAGCGGGTGACGGTGATCGCCCTGTATCACGACGCCAGCGAGGCCATCACCGGCGATTTGCCGACCCCCATCAAATACAAGAACCCTGCCATTCAGGATGCTTATCAGGAGATCGAATTTACGGCCCGTCAGCAGCTATTGGACATGCTGCCGGAGGATATGAAGAGGGGCTTTGAGCCTTATCTGCAGCCGGACGAAACCAGCGTGGAATGGAAGCTGGTGAAGGCTGCCGACCGCATCAGCGCCTATCTGAAGTGCGTCACGGAGGAAAAGCTGGGCAATCGGGAGTTCCTGCAAGCCAAGGAAACCATCTGGAAGAGCCTGCAAAAGAGCGACTTGCCGGAAGTCGAAACCTTCCTGAAGCTGTTTGTGAACAGCTTTACCATGTCGCTGGATGATTTGAGCCAAGTGTAAAAGCAAAACCGCCTGACGGAAAAACTTCGTCAGGCGGTTTTTGCAATTCCATTTTACGGATTCAGTCGGTTGGGGCCGCGGAAGATGAACATGGCTTCCTTGATGTTCAGCCCCAGCAGCAGCATGGTCAGACGGTCCACGCCCAGACCGAAGCCGCCGTGGGGCGGGCAGCCGTACTTGAAGAACTCCAGATAGAACTTCACGTCCTCGGTCAGCCCCTTTTCGTCCGCCTGCGCTTTCAGCTGCTCATAGCGATGCTCGCGCTGCGCGCCGGTGGTGATTTCCACGCCGCGCCAGATCAGGTCGTAGCCCATGGGCACACCGTTTTCGTCCCGCATGTGATAGAAGGCACGCTTCTCGGCGCTGTAATCGGTGATGAAGAGGAACTCGTGGTTGTAGTGCTTCTTCACCCAGTCATAGCTCAGCCGCTCGGCTTCCGTGGTCAGGTCGCCCTTTTCGGATTCAGGCACGGTGTAGCCGTATTCCTTTTCCAGCGCGTCGTACAGATCGGCCAGCTTGACAACGGGGAAGGGCGTCGTGGGCACGATGACCTCCGGGCCGAATTCCCGCTGGATGTCGTCGCCATAGGCCTCTTTCACGGCCTTGAGGGCGTAGGTCAGCAGCTCTTCTTCCATCTTCATTACATCGCGGAAGGAGTTGATGTAGCTGAACTCCAGGTCGAAGCCGGTGAATTCGGTGGTGTGCTTGTTGGTGTAGGACTTCTCCGCGCGGAACACGGGGCCTACCTCGAAGATTCGGTCAAAGCCGCTGGCCATGGCCATCTGCTTATAGAACTGAGGGCTCTGAGCCAGATAGGCCTTGCGGTCGAAGTACTTGACCTCGAACACATCCGCGCCGCTTTCGCTGGCCGCGCCGATCAGCTTGGGCGTATGGATCTCGATGAAATGATGGTCCAGCAGGAACTGCCGCAGAGCCGCTACCAGCGCGGTCTGCGCCTTGAACATCAGCTGGTTCTTGTCGGTGCGCAGGTCGATCCAGCGGTAGTCGATGCGCTGATCGATGCTGGAGCGTTCCACCGCCTGATGCTTTTTCGTGGCGGGGATCTCTTCCCGGATGATGGGCAGCGGGTCGGCGATGCTTTCGATCACGATGCTGTCGGGGATCAGCTCAACGCCGTTGAGCTTCACATATTCGTTGGCATTGACCTGGCCCACCACGGTGATGACGGAATCGCCGGTGAGCTGATCCAGCGCGGGGCAAAGGTCAGGATGCTTTTCCTTTTCCACGGTGATCTGGATTTTGCCGGTGATGTCCTTCAGCACGATAAAGGCCATGGACTTGCCGTTGCGGTTATTTTCTACAAAGCCCTGCACCTTGACGGTCTGACCGGCCATGGTGAGCGCCTGCGCGATGTAGGTGCGTTCCATTGGGGGATTCCTCCTTCAGATACGACAGATACGGCACGAAAAGGCCGCTCCGTGGGGTTCGGAGCGGCGTTTCGCAGATGCGAAGATTATTCGTTGGTTTCCGCAGCTTCCGCTTCGGCTTCCAGAGCAGCGCCTACGGCGTCGATATCCACGGCGACGGCTTCCTCGCTGTTATCCAGCGTAGGAACGACTTCTTCCTCCTGCACGGGGGCCGCTTCGGGCTCCTGCAGGGCGCGGATGCTCAGGCTGATGCGCTTGGCGGCGGGGTCGATGGCCAGAACCTTCACGGTCACTTCGTCGCCCACGTTCACAGCGTCTTCCACCTTGTTGATGCGGGTGGGAGCGCACTGGCTGATGTGCACCAGACCGTCAATGCCGGGCTCCAGCTCCACAAAGGCGCCGAAGGTGGTGATACGGACGACCTTGCCGGTCACGACCGCGCCTTCGGGATACTTTTCGGGAGCGGTGTCCCAGGGCTTGGGCTGTAGCTGCTTCAGACCCAGCTGAATGCGCTCGCGTTCCTTGTCCAGGCTGAGGATCTTGACTTCCACTTCCTGATCGGGGGAAACAACCTCGGAAGGATGCTTCACATGGGCCCAGCTCAGGTCGGTCACATGAATCAGGCCGTCCACGCCGCCCAGATCCACGAAAGCGCCGAAGTCGGTCAGACGGCGCACAACGCCCTTGACCACTTCGCCTTCAGCCAGCTTGGACCAGGCTTCGGCTTTGCGGGCTTCGTTTTCTTCCTTGACCACCGCACGGCGGCTGCAGACGATGCGCTTCTTCTGCTCGTCCAGCTCGATGATCTTCAGCTTCAGGGTCTTGCCGACGAATTCGCCGATCTTTTCCACATAGCGGTTGGAGAGCTGAGACGCAGGCACAAACGCGCGGATGCCGTTCACGGTGCAGATCAGGCCGCCCTTGACGACTTCCTTGCCCACACCCTCGACGTATTCGCCGTTGTTGTACTTTTCGACAAGCTCGGCAAAGGCCTTTTTGTTCAAGATGTTGCGCTGAGAAAGCAATACATTGCCTTCGCCGTCGTTGACCTTGACGACCTCCACTTCGATTTCATCGTCCAGCTTCACATCCTGGGTAACCAGGTCTTCGCGCTTGATCAGTCCGTCCGCCTTGAAGCCAATGTTGACGCAAACTTCATCGTCCGTGATCTGGACAACCTTGCCCACAACGGTCTGGCCGGGTCTGATCCGAACCAGAGTCGCTTCCACGTCAGCCATAAAGCTGTTCTTTTCGGCCTCCTCAGAGTTGATCTGGTCCAATTGTTCCTTGTCAGTCATGCGTGTGACAACCTCCTTAAGTGCCCAATCCGGCGTGCTGGCGCCGGCGGTGATTCCAATGGATTCCGAATGGATATTTGCAAAGCCCGGCGGTATATCCGCCGCACGCTCTACCAGTAGGGTACGCCCGCAGATGGACTTGCACGTTTCGTACAGCTTGCGGGTGTTGGCGCTGGTTTTGCCGCCCACCACCAGCATCGCGTCCACCGAGGTGGCCAGTCGGCGGGCCTCTGTCTGACGCAGCACCGTGGCGGTGCAGATGGTGTCCTGCACGGTCAGCTCGTCTACCTTGCCGCGGAGTACCGGCAGAATCGCTTCCCAGCGCTCGTGGGGGAAAGTGGTCTGGGAAACGGCCAACGCCCGTTTCAGGGGCGGGAGCTGTTCCGCTTCCTCGGGGGTGTAGATCGTATAGCAGGGGCCTCCGGCGCAACCGATGGTGCCTACCACCTCGGGATGGTCGCTCTGGCCGATGAGAATCACCGGCGAGCCGTCCGCGCTGTAGCGGGAAACCACCTCATGCAGCCTGGCCACAAAGGGACAGGTCAGGTCGATCACCCGGCGGGCCGTCTGCTCCAGCTGTCTGGTTACGTCGGGGGAAACGCCGTGGCTTCGAATAATCACGGTTTTCCCGGCGGCCTGCTCGCAGGAGTGAATCGCATACACGCCCATGGCTTCCAGCTTTTCAATCACCTGAGGGTTATGCACCAGCTCGCCAAAAGTGACGATCTCGTCCCCACTTTCCGCCGCGTTCAGCGTTTGGTCTACCGCCCGCCGGACACCCATGCAGAAGCCCGCATGCCGGGCAATTTCAATGCCCATCCGTTCGCCTCCAGATATACACGTATATCTTCGCCGCATTTTTTCAATTTCCTTCTTTTTGACCCGATAGAAATCAGAAAAAATGCAGAAAAAAATCAGAAATTTACCGTTCTTTATTTTCCGGGAAAGTTCGCGCCGTATTTCTGCACCATCTCCCGGTACTGCTGACGGATCGTTTCCAGCAGCTCGTCGCAGGTTTCCTTGTTGATTCCCTTTTCAGCCAGAGCGGCGGTCTGAATGGGCGCGCCGTAATAGAGATGAATCCTTCGGAAGAAACGGGGCTTGGCGGTCATGTACGCGGGCACCAGCGGCGCTTTGCTCCGCAGGGCAATCATGGCGATGCCGCTTTCCAGATCCTCCATCACGCCCTTCTTATGCCGCGTTCCTTCTGGGAAAATGCCCAGCACGTGGCCTTCCTTCAGGGTCTTCAGGCAGGCGCGGACGGCGTGCATGTCCATGTTGTGGCGGTCCACCGGGATCATGTCCAGCTTGTTGAAAAGCCAGCGCAGAATCGGGACGGACTCCAGCTCCTTCTTGCCCAGAAAGTGAATCTGATACCGGAAGCAGCCCCAGGCGATCAGAATGGGATCGACCATGCTGTTGTGATTGGAAATCAGAATGTACGGCGCGTCGCCCTGGACGTTTTCCAGTCCGTGGTAGGTGACGGGCATCAAAATTTTGCACAGAAGCCACGCGACGCCCCGGGCAAACCGATACATGGGGCTGAGCTTTTCCGCCACGGGCGGGCGCTGCCCCTGCTTCAGGCGGATGCGGCGCACGATGTCCTCCACGACCTGCTCCTGCGTCAGGTAGGAAGAATCGATGATCTGCGCGTCTTCCGCAGGCCGGAGGGGATCCACCTCCCGGTGCATGTCCTGCTCGTCCCGGCGGATCACGTCGGCCAGCACCTCTTCGTAGGTTCCTTCCTGTCCCTTTTGCTGCATTTCATCGAAGCGGCGGCGGGCGCGTATCTCCGGCGAGGCGGTCAGATAAAACTTCACCGTGGCGTTGGGCAGCACCCGGGTGCCGATGTCCCGGCCGTCCAGCAGCATGCTCTGCCGGGAGGCCAGTTCCTGCTGGCGCTGAACCATGGCCCGGCGCACGACGGCCGCCTTGGAAACGGTACTGGCGGCCATGCTGACCTCCGGCGTGCGGATCAGACCGGTCACATCCTGACCGTCCATATAGGTATGCTGTCCGCCATTTTCATAGCGAACCTCCGGCAGGCTGGCTTCCGTCAGCGCCTTCAGGGCCGCTTCATCCTCCAGCGAAACGCCTTCCTGAAGCGCCTTCCACGCAAAGGCGCGGTACATGGCTCCCGTATCCAAATGAAGAATTCCCAGCTTTTGGGCTACGCCGTCAGCCACAGAGCTTTTGCCTGCGCCGACCGGGCCGTCCAAAGCAATCGTAAGCAGCATTGTTCGTCCCATCCCTTTGTGCTATAAATTGAAAGTTGAAAATCGAAATGCGCGAAAGTCAGATAGCGCGATGGGCCAAGCCGATGCAGATTTCATCCAAATGACCCAGACCTACGCCGAAAAAGAGCGCCACGGCCATATCTCCGCCGCAGCGGGCCACGCCGATCTTTCCGCCCACGCTCATTCCCAGCGCCTTGGAGGAAATCTGGCTCAGCGCCTCCCGGGCCGCCCCGGCCACGCAGCCTTCCTCGTGCTCCTCGGCAATCAGACCTTCCCGCTTGGCGGCGACCACGGCCCGCTCGATAATGCGCACCATGCCGGAAAGAAAGTCTCCGCCGAAATCAGCCGCCGCCGAGCGGATCTCGGATTCCGCCAGCGTTTTGCGGCATTGCTGTTCTTCTTCCCGGCTCTGGGTCATGGCGATCATGATCGCAGCCCGCGCCACTTCCCGGCTTCCGGTGGAAAGATCCCGATCCATGAGACATCGCTCCTTTTCTGGATGCATGGGGAAACCGCTTTGCGGCAAATGCCCAAATACATTCATCTTATTATAACATGCCGCGCGCGGTTTGCAAAGAGAAGACGCGGATGGGATTGCATTTTCATCGGTTTTGTGGTTTGATAAGAGGGGGAAAAGGGAAAACAGGAAAACAGATACCAGCCTGTCGAAAAAACCCAAGTTGGCCGCTGTTGCCCGCAAACAGCGCTTCGCTGGTTTGCGGGAAAAGTGCTGCGGCACAAGAGTTAGGGGCGCTGCCCCTATAACCCCGGCAGGCACCGTAGGGGAGTGGGTGCCCAGTGGGCACAACCGCCGTAGGCGGTTAGCGACCCGCAGGTGTGACACGAAACGAGCAGAGGCTACGGCAGTAGTCCCTGCGACGATTGAGTGGCAGCAGTGCCTCCTGCACCTCCACTTTTTTTGACACTCTGCAGATACTTCTCTTTTGGGGTTTGGAATCGCATTGAACGTTATGGCTTGCAGAAAGGAGCATGGCTCATGGAAAAAAAGAGCGATTTGAGCCTTTTTCGGAACGAATTGAAGGGCTTGGCTATTTTAGGGGTGATTTTGTGTCATATGAAGCTGCCGCTGGGCGATGGACTGCTGAATCGGCTGCTTTTTTACGGCTATTCCGGCGTAGACGTTTTTCTGCTGCTGTCCGGCTACGGGCTGTATGTGTCGCTGAGCCGCTCCGATGATCTGGGCGGATACCTGCGCCGCCGGGCCGCGCGCCTGCTGCCCGCTTACTGGCCCGTCTGCCTGGTGTGGCTCTGCACGATGATTCCCGCATTCGGGTTTTCACCCATGCAGATTTTGGAAACGGTCGCGGGCAATGTGCTGATGGTGGGCTTTCTGGCCGGCGCACCCCTGAATATCAACTGGTATCTCTCCTGCCTGCTGCTGACGCTGCTGCTGGCCCCGGCCATTTACGCCTGCCTGAAAAACAGCCGCAGGCCGCTCCGGACGCTTTTCTGGCTGCTGGCGGCGGCTTTCGGCGTGGGCGTTAGTTATTTCAGCAATTCCTGCATCATGGTGATGTCGCGTCTGCCCATTTTTGTGCTGGGCATGGGGCTGGCTATGATCGATCAGGGAAAAGCGAAAAGCCCGCTGCGCGGCGCGGCCCGTCCCGCTTTTCTGGCGTTCTGCTTTCTGCTGGGGCTGGGCGTGCTGGTGTTTGTCAAAACCCAAAAGCCGAAATGGCTGGGGTACGCGGGCATGTACTGGTATCCCTTCTTCCTGATGATACCGCCGCTGTGCCTGGGACTGGGAAGACTGTTCCGGCTGGACGGAGAAAAGAACGGGCTGTTCGCTCCGCTGCGGATGTTGGGAGAAGCGTCCTTTGAGATTTTTCTGTTCAATGTTTGGATCGAGGTGCTTGTGAAAAAAGTCTGGGTATGGGAACCCTGCTGGGGCTACCTGTGGATGGGCCTTCTGAGCATTCCGCTGGGGCTTGGCTGGCACTGGTGCGTAGGCCGGATCACCCGAAAAATAGAGGGGAGACAAACCCATGCAGTATCGTAACGACCGGTATGGCAACCCCATTTCCGCGCTGGGCTTCGGCTGCATGCGCTTTACCCGGAAGGGCGGTTCCTTTGATGTGGCCAAAGCGGAAAAAGAAGTGCTTCGGGCCGTCGAGCTGGGCGTGAACTATTTCGATACGGCTTATTTATACGTGGGCAACGAGGCCTGTCTGGGCGAAATCCTTTCCCGGAATCATCTTCGGGAGAAGGTGCATATTGCGACCAAGCTGCCGCAGTACAAGATCGCCAGCGCCGAGGCCATCGAAGCCTGCTTTCAGGAAGAGCTGCGGCGGCTGCAAACGGACTATATCGACTATTATCTGATGCATATGCTGACCGACATCGCCTCTTGGGAGCGGCTGGAAAAGCTGGGCATCCGGGACTGGATTGCCCGGAAAAAACAGGAAGGCGCCATTCGGCAGATCGGCTTTTCTTTTCACGGCAATACGGAAATGTTCCTGAAAATCCTGAACGCCTACGACTGGGATTTCTGTCAGATTCAGTACAATTACATGGACGAAAACGCTCAGGCGGGCCGGAAGGGCCTGCGGGCTGCGGCAGAGAAGGGAATCCCGGTTATCATCATGGAGCCGCTGCGGGGCGGCCGGCTGGTGGAACTGCTGCCGGAAAAAGCCCGGGCGCTGATGGAACGGCACACGCCCCGCCGCAGTCCGGCAGAGTGGGCGCTGCGCTGGCTATGGAATCAGCCGGAAGTGACCTGCGTGCTTTCCGGCATGAACAGCCTTGAAATGGTGGAGGAGAACTGCCGGGTCGCGTCGGAAAGCAAGGCGGGGGAGTTCGGGCCGGAGGAAGAAGCCTTCTTTGAAGAACTGCGGCGGATCATCAACGAAAAAATGAAGGTGGGCTGCACCGGCTGCGGCTACTGTCTGCCCTGTCCCCGGGGCGTGGACATTCCCGGCATTTTCCGCTGCTATAATGAGCTGTACACCGAAAGCCGTTTCGCAGGCTGGAAGGAATATGTGCAGGTCATCGGCTTTCGCCGGGAGCCGGGCTTCGCGTCCCAGTGCGTGGGCTGCGGCAAATGCCGTCAGCACTGCCCGCAGGGCATCGACATTCCCGTACTGCTGAAAAAGGCGGAACGCGCCGCCTTCCCGCCGCTGCACCGCGCCATTGTCTATCCGGTGCGGAGATTCATGTTCCGGAAGACGAAGAAAGTGTGAAAAACATAGAAAAGAAAGCCCATGGTTTTCTCAGTCTGTCGAAAAACCCCAAGTTGGCCGCCAACGCCCGCAAACAGCGCTTCGCTGGTTTGCGGGGAAAGTGCTGCGGCACAAGGGTTAGGGGCTCCGTTCCGCAACCTCAATCGTCGTCTTTGGCACTGCCGTGCCAAATCCTCGTTTCG
>SFGO01000123.1 GCA_004556545.1 Clostridiales bacterium | reverse complement strand
TAAAGGGCTTTTTCCCGGAGTCGCCGTGCCGCTGGCTTTCTTTTGCACACTTTTCTTTCGCCACCGAAAGAAAAGTGTGAGCGCCCCTTGGGACGGCAAATCCCAATCCGCGCCGGAGTCGGCGCGTCAGGCCCCACCGGGGCAGGGGTTTGCGCCTGCGGGCGCACTGGGGGCTTTCCGCTCGCCCCCAGTCCCCTTCGGATCGCCACCTGAAGCAATCGAGCGCCCCATAGGGCTGCAAGCCCTTCTCCCGCGCCGGAGTCGGCGCGTCAGGCCTCATGGCTTTCCTCGGGGCAAACAATCGGCGCGGCCCGCACTGCCGTGCGCTCCGCTTGTTGTTTGCCTGAACTCCGGGTCGCTAACCGCCTTCGGCGGTTGTGCCCACCGGGCACGCGCTTCCCTTCGTTCCCCCTACACTCTCTTCGGACCGTAGTCGGCGTACATATAATGGGGAAGGATTTGCGCCTGCGGGCGCACCAAAGTGCTTTCCTCAGGCCAACCCATCTGCGCGGCCCTCACTGCCGCGAATACCGCCTACGCTTCCCCAAACGACCGGGCCTTCCCCCCTTCCCCCCCTCCCACTGCCTTTTTCCCTTTCCAGAAAGGAGACCCCCTTATGTCCACTCCCTGTGATTCCGTCATCCGCGTCACCCTCGATGGAAAAACCGACGCCTTTCCCCGGAATACAACGGTCAAAGCAGTGACCGAACGCCTGCTGGACGCGCCCGCAGCCGCCGCCACGCTTGGCGTGATGCGGGGCGGCGTGTGCATGGAACTGAATGAACCCCTGACCAAAGACTGCGAACTCACCAGCCTTAGCTATCGGGACGAGGAGGGCCGCCGTATCTATGAACGCTCCCTGCGGTTTTTGATGCTGGCGGCGGTGCTGCGCCTGTATCCCGGCCGGAAGGTGCGGATGCTGAATTCCGTGGGCTACGGCCTGTACGTCCGGGTGGAGGACGATTTGAGCCACGCCCAGATCGGGGAGATCGAGGCGGAAATGCGCCGCATGGCGGAAGCGGATCTGCCCTTTGAAAAGGAAAGCTGGACCCGTGAACAGGCCGTGCAGTATTTTGAAAAAATGGGCTGGACGGATAAGGCGGAGCTGATGCGCTACCGTCCTCGCCGGGAAATGATCATGTACCGCATGGGCGGCCTGTGCGAATATTTTTACGGCGCTATGCTGCCCTCCACCGGCTGGGTGAAGACTTTCAGTCTAAAGCCCCATTTCCCCGGCATGGTGCTGATGCTGCCATCCCCCGGCGAACCGGAGCATCCGGCCAAATATCATCCTCATACCAAATTCCTGCGGGTCTTCGGCCAGTCGCAGGAATGGTGCCATATTCTGGGAGCCAATAACGCCGCCGATGTGAACCGCATGATCCAGGAGGGCAAGCTTCGGGAGTTCATCCGGGTCAACGAAGCCCTGCACGATAAGTCCCTGTCCTATATCGCCGATGAAATCACCCGCCGGGGCGCGAAAGTGGTGATGATCTTCGGCCCGTCCTCCAGCGGCAAGACCACCTTCGCCAACCGGCTGGCCGTGCACCTGCGGGTGCTGGGCCGTCAGCCCCGGCTGATCTCGCTGGACGATTTCTATCTGGACCGCTCTATCCTGCCGCTGGAAAAAGACGGCAAGCCCGATCTGGAGTCCATCGACGCGCTGGATGTTCCCCTTCTGACCGAAAGTCTGGAAGCGCTGCTCAGCGGCGAACGGGTGGAAATGCCCCTGTTTGATTTCCAGACGTCCGCCCGCAGCCCCGAGACCCATCCCCTGCAGATGGGCCCGGACGATATTCTGCTGGTGGAAGGCATCCACGGCATGAACGACCGCATCACCTCGGAGATCCCCGAGCAGCTGATGTACGGCATTTACGTCAGCGCCCTGAGCTGCATCAATCTGGACGACCACAACCGTATCCGCACGACGGACGTGCGGCTCCTGCGGCGCATCGTGCGGGATGTGAAAATGCGCAATACCTCCCCGGAAAAGACCATCGACATGTGGCCCAAGGTGCGGGCCGGGGAGGAACGCTGGATCTTCCCCTATCAGGAGCGGGCGGACGTAATGTTCAATACCTCGCTTCACTACGAGCTGCCGGTGCTCAAGACCATCGCCTATGAAATGCTGCTGGCCATCCCCCAAAGCGCGCCGGAATATCTGGCGGCCCATCGGCTTTTGAAGAACCTGAACTATTTCCTGCCCGTGGACGGCAAAATCATGGACGAAATTCCCCCGCTGAGCATCCTTCGGGAGTTTGTGGGCGAGTGCTCGTTTTATGACATTCATTGACAGAAAGCCGACAATATAGTATAAATAAACGGTTATCTTCTCCCCAGGCAACGAAAGGATGTTATCCGAGTGGAAGTACTGTCCCAGATCCTGGAAACGCTCATGGCTATTCTGAGCGGCTGGTTGGTGCTGATGCTGGTGTATCAGCTGGTGATTACGTTTTTCGGCTACAAGCGCAATACGAAGGATTATCAGGATCACGCGCCGCTGATGCGGTTTCTGGTGCTGGTGCCTGCTCATAACGAAGAGGCCGTCATCGGCGACATCGTTCAAAATTTGAACGAAATGGATTATCCCCGGGAATTGTACGATTTCTACATTCTGGCGGATAACTGCACCGACCGCACGGCGGAGATCGCCCGGGGACTGGGCGCCAAGGTGCTGGAAAGCCACAAGGACAGCCCCGACGCGCCCACCGGCAAGCCCATCGTGCTGCAAAAGGCGCTCAACACGCTGGAGGGCTACCAGAACCACTATGATCTGGTCATGTTTTTCGATGCGGATAATCTGATCGACAAAAACATGTTTGCCGAGGTCAACAGCCAGTATCTGGACGCCAACGGTCAGGCGGATATTATCCAGTGCTATCTGGGCTGCAAAAACAAAAAAGGCATCGTGGCCATGTTCTATTACATGACCTATACGATCACCAACCGCTTTTTCCAGTACGCCAAGAGCCGTCTGGGCCTGAACAGCGTCATCGGCGGCACGGGCTTTGCCGTGTCGGCGGAGTATCTGCATCGCCGGGGCGGCTGGACGGCCATGAGCCTGACCGAGGATTTCGAATTGCAGATCGAGTCCACCTGCGAAGGCAAGCGCATCCTGTGGAACCATAACGTGCGCATCTACGACGAAAAGCCCACCGCCTTCCGGGCCAGCTTCCGCCAGCGCACCCGCTGGGCGCAGGGCCACTGGTTCGTGGCGTTCAAAAACACGGGCAAGCTGTTCCGGGCGCTGTTCCAGCGGAAGATCCGCTTTCCCGAGTTTTTCTCCACCTTCCTGTATATGTACAGCCTGACGCCCTACGTCATTCTGATGTTCCAGCTGGCGGCGGGCGCGCTGATGCAGGTCTGCGTCTGGCTGGGCTGGCTTCCGGCTGCACCGACAAGCGCTTCGCCCCAGAGCTGGCTGACCATGAACTGGCCCAGCATCCTGCTGTTCTTCTATTCCTTTGTTTTTCTGTTCTATCTGGCGGACTGGATGGACAACCGCTGCCGTATCGAGTGGAAGAAATTCGTGCCCATGCTGATCAGCGTCTTCCTGAATACCGTGCTGGCCGGATGGGCGCAGGTGGTGGGTCTGTTCAAGCACCGCCAGCAGAACCAGTGGGTCAAGACCGAGCATAAGATTCACGACAAGGACGACATGACCGTAAGCTTCGACGTGGCCGGGCCGGAGGGTCAGGAGCCCGCCGCCGAAGACGAATCCGTTTCCTGCGAAGAAAACGCCGCCGCACGTTGACATTCCCTTCTTCCGCTGGTAAAATAGCTGCAATTCAATAAAGCATTTCCAGAAGGAAGAAAGGGTGGTTTTATGCTGGAAGAGAATCTCCGCACAGGGCTCACGTTTGACGACGTGCTGCTCATCCCCAGGGAAAGCCACGTGCTGCCGCGCGACGTGGATACCTCCACGATGCTGACCCCCACCATCAAGCTGAATGTGCCGCTTTTGTCCGCCGCCATGGATACGGTCACGGATGCCCGTCTGGCCATCGCCATGGCCCGGGAAGGCGGTCTGGGCATCATTCATAAAAACATGACGATCGAGGAGCAGGCCGCGCAGGTTGACAAGGTCAAACGCAGCGAGCACGGCGTGATCACCGATCCTTTTTATCTTTCTCCCGAGCACCTGATCCGGGACGCAGAAGCGCTCATGTCCCGCTACCGCATCAGCGGCGTGCCCATCACCCGCGGCAAGAAGCTGGTGGGCATCCTGACCAACCGCGACCTGCGGTTTGAGACCGACGATTCCCGCCCCATCGGCGAGGTCATGACCAGCAAGAACCTGATTACCGCGCCCGTGGGCACTACGCTGGAAAAGGCCAAGGAGCTGCTGGCGGCCCACCGTATCGAAAAGCTGCCCATCGTGAACGAAGAGGGCGAGCTGTGCGGCCTGATCACCATCAAGGATATTGAAAAGAGCACCAAGTACCCCAACTCCGCCAAGGATCACAATGGCCGTCTGCTGTGCGGCGCGGCTGTGGGCGTGACCAAGGACGTCATGCAGCGGGTCGAGGCGCTGGTAGCCGCCAAGGTGGACGTGATCTCCATTGACACGGCCCACGGCCACAACAGCGGCGTGGCCGAAGTGCTGCGCAATATCCGCGCCGCCTATCCCGATCTGCCCATCATCGCGGGCAACGTGGCCACCGCCGCCGCCACCCGGGCGCTGATCGAAGCGGGCGCCAGCGTGGTCAAGGTCGGCATCGGCCCCGGCAGCATCTGCACCACCCGTATCGTGGCCGGTATCGGCGTGCCTCAGCTGACCGCCATCGCCGACTGCGCCAAGGCCGCCGAGGGCACCGGCGTGACCATCATCGCCGACGGCGGCATCAAGTACTCCGGCGATATTCCCAAGGCCATCGCCGCAGGCGCGCACGCCGTCATGATCGGCAGCCTGTTCGCCGGTGTGGACGAAAGCCCCGGAGATATGGAAATCTATCAGGGCCGCAGCTTCAAGGTGTACCGCGGCATGGGCAGCTTGGGCGCTATGGCACAGGCTCACGGCTCCAGCGACCGCTACTTCCAGGAAGCGGACAAGAAGCTGGTGCCCGAAGGCGTGGAAGGCCGCGTACCCTATAAGGGACCGCTGGCCGACACCGTGTACCAGATGATGGGCGGCCTGCGCTCCAGCATGGGCTACTGCGGCACCCCCACCATCGAGGATTTGCGGCGGGACGGCGAATTCATCCGCATCACCGGCGCGGGCCTGAAGGAAAGCCATCCTCACGATATCCAGATCACCAAGGAAAGCCCCAACTATTCCCGGATGTGATTGACAAAACAGCGGCGGGCCGTGTGGCCCGCCGCTGCAGTCTGTCGAAAAACCCCGAGTTGGCCGCTGTAGCCCGCAAACAGCGCTGCGCTGGTTTGCGGGAAATGTGCTGCGGCACAAGGGTTAGGGGTTCTGTTCCGCAACCTCAATCGTCGTCTTTGGCACTGCCGTGCCAAATCCTCGTTTCGGTTGACGGTTGCCAGTCGCTAGCTGCCTTCGGCAGCTGCATCCACTGGATGCGCGCTCCTTCTCGCCGCCCTATAACCCCGGCAGGCACCGGAGGGAAGCGGGTGTCCAGTGGACACAACCGCCGTAGGCGGTTAGCGACCCGCAGGTGTAACACGAAACGAGCGGGGACTACGGCAGTAGTCCCCGCGACGATTGAGTGGCAGCAGTGCCTCCTGCACCTCCACTTTTTTGATATAATAGGAGCAGGTGATGAAGATGCTGAAGAGAGAGCAAGAACAGCGGCAGGCAATCGAGATGCTGTGTGTGGATATGCTGGTGCCGA
>SFGO01000122.1 GCA_004556545.1 Clostridiales bacterium | reverse complement strand
CCCCGCAAACCAGCTTAAGGGTGCGCAGCACCGAGGACGAGGACAGCCCGAAGGGCTACCGCAGTCCGAAGCCCGCCACGCTACGCGGGGCGGGCCGCAGAGCGCTGTTTGCGGGCGCGAGCGGCCAACTTGGGGTTTTTCGACAGACTGAAGCCGCCGGAAAAAACTTCCCGGCGGCTTTCCTTTTCTTCCAAACCAAATCACGAATAGCAGTCCATCAGCTTCACGCCGTCCAGCGCGGAATACCAGACCCAACCTTCTTTCGGAACGCCGTCCACAAAAGTATAGCGGACGTACCATGCCGGGGCCAGCACCATGCCGTCTTTCTTCTGCGGGGCGCGCTGCAGGGTGTAGACCAGCTTCATTTGAACCGGCGTGGGATCGTTGAAACCATACCGGATCCGGTCAGGGTTGTCCTTTTCAAACCGGGTAAGGATCGTTTCGGGGGAAACCAGCGCGTCGGGCGTATCGTAAATTTCTCCAATCACGGCGGGATTCGTCAGCCGGAACGAGTGCATTCCCTCCCGGGTAAAGTAGGCCGAAGCTGAAAAAGGTGCAATGTCCATGGACTGGATGTCCAGACCGTTCAGCTGAAACTCGTAATAAACATAGAAGCCCTGATCTTCCTCCGTGGCAAGGGCAAAATCCCATTCGGGCGTTTGGAAGGAAAAAACCTCATTGTAGTGTGCGCCCAGCTCCCGGATGCGCTCCGGCTGCATATCCAGCCCGTAGACAAACCGTGCGTTATCCCCTACGCCCAGCTTTTCCAGCAGGGCTTCCATCCGGGCCTTGGCTTCGTCCAGCGTGATTCCGGGCAATGCGTCCGTGGTCAGCTGGGGCTGCTCGTCCAGTTCAGGCCAGCATTGACGGGCCCCGGCAGCCAGATCGGCGATGGCGCTTTTCAGGGAAGAACGGGGAAGCTCCTCCCGAATTTCAGAACCGTCTTCCGCAGAGTGGAGAAGGCTCACATAAGTGCCGTCGTACTCCTTATAACGGAGCGTTTCCGGGGAGGTGGTCAGCACGGCGCCGTCAGGGTAGGTGTAAGAGCCGGAACGCAGCGGCTTTTTGCGAAAAAGAACAGGCGCAAATTCCGGTTCGCCGCTCTGATTGAACAGAGACACGTCCAGTTCATCGAACAGGGGGACGGCGCTTTCGTCCCGCAGCGTGGCCCGGTACACCGGCAAGGTGCCCGTGTAGCCGTCCGGAAGGAGAATTTCGCATTCTTTCGAATTTTCCGCCAGCCCGGCGGGGCAGAGAAGCAGCAGCGCGGCCAGCAGGCAAAGCAGTTTCTTCACGGTTTATTCTCCTTTCTCTTCGGCGGCTTTGGGCGTGACCGTAACGAGCCATTCTTCGCCCTCATAGGTTTCATCCCGCCGGTCGTATTCCCAGTGGGAGACCCACAGGTGCAGCGTGTAGCTTTCTCCGGCGGTAACGGCCGTGCCCGCGTCGATTTCCAGCGTGTAAAGGACGCTGCCGTCCTCCTGCGGGTGGCTGGACACGCCGTAGCAGGCGGGGGAAAGCGCCGGGCCGCCGTCCACGGCGATCTGATCCACGGCGATTTCGGCATAGATCAGCTTTGCGCCGGTCTCGGCGGCCTTTTCGCCGTAGGTGGGCGCATCCGAGCCTGGGTGAATGGCGTTGTAGCGGTCGGTGCCCACGGGCGTGTCGGGATCGTCCTCTTCCTGGGGCAACAGCACAATTTTGGAGCCGTCTGCCGGGCGGATGGTCGCTACGGCATACAGGCCGCTGTCGATGTAGGTGACTTCGTGCAGTGTATAGCGCACGCCGCCCAGCTCGATACTGCTTTCCGGCTGGGCGCTCCTGCCTGCCTGCAGTCTTTCCTGCGCCGCAGGGCCGTAGGCCGCGCCGAATACCTCGGCCACCCGGGGCGAAAACACCGCGTAGGCTGCGGCGGTCAGCAGCACCAATATCAGCGCGCATACCAGCGCCAGCCGCAGGGAGCGCCGCACCGGCGCGCGGCGGGGGAAAGAAACGGGATGGGAAGACTGATTCAGGGCTTGTTCCACGCTCTGCCGGAAACTCTCCGGCGTGGAGCCGTACAGTTTTTTCAGGTTTTCAGCGTTCATCCGTCTACCTCCTTTAACGCAAGGCTGCTGCGAAGGGCCTGCCGTCCCCGGTGAAGCCGGGATTTCAGCGTGCCTTGAGGAAGGCGCAGAATGTGCGCCGCCTCCGCTATGGAATAGCCCTCCACGTAATATAAAACCATCGGCAGACGATATTTCTCCTCAAGGGACGTGAACAGTTCATACAGATCGGGCAGAGCGTCGGGGGCCGTTTCCCGCTCGGGCAGATCGTTCATGGGCGTTTCCCGTTTGCGGCTGCGCAGGATCAGGTAGCACTCGTTGATGAGGATCCGCGTCAGCCATGCTTCCAGCGCGTTGGGATCGCGCAGCTTTTCCTGTTTCCGCAGGGCTTTTTCAATGGCGCTCTGAACGGCGTCCTGCCGGTCGCAAAGTTGTGGAAGGATGGTGGTGGACACGCGATAGAGCGTATCCTCCATGGCCACAACGCGCCGGACAAATTCCGCTTGTGTCATATCGTACCTCCCGGATGGACTTGGATGAAAAGCGCTTTTCACTCCTACAGATGCAGGAGCATGGCAAAAGGTTGCAAAAAAGTGGCTCTTTGAGAGAATTTCGCGGAAATATTGACTTTCCCTGTCCGGCGTGTTACGATTTCTTTCGGAAACCAGATGATGGCTTCTTCGGGGCGGGGTGAAATTCCCCACCGGCGGTACAGCCCGCGAAGGAGAAGGAACGCCCGTTCCGTTCTCCCCGATTCGGTGAAATTCCGAAGCCGACGGTAAGGCGCAGCGCGCCAAGTCCGGATGATAGAAGAACAGCCGCCTGCCTGCAAGCGTGTTGTCCCTGATGAAGAGCCATCAGGGAATTTTTACGCTCAGGAGGTTTTTTGTTATGCAATCCAAACGTCTCACGACCCGTCAGCTGACCACCATCGCCATTCTGGCCGCCATTTCAGCGGTGCTGTTTATGGTGGAGATCCCCATTGTGCTGTTCTACAAGCTGGACTTCAGCAATCTGCCGGTGCTGCTGGGAGCCTTCGCCATGGGGCCGGGGCCTGCCACCCTCATTCTGCTGATTAAGAGCCTGCTGGGACTTCTGCACACGTCCTCCCAGGGAGTCGGCGAGCTGGCAGACTTTCTGATGGGCTTTGCCATGATTTTGCCCGCCGGGCTGATCTACCAGCGCCATAAGACCCGCAAGGGCGCGCTGGTCGGCCTGATCGTGGGCACCATCGCCGCCACTATCGCAGGGGTGCTGAGCAATCTGTGGCTGATGATCCCCTTTTACGGGGCGGTATACGGAATGCCGGTGGAACAGATCGTGGCCATGGGGCAGACCCTGATTCCCGCGATTCAGGACGAGTGGGGATTTGTGCTGCTGATTACCGGCCCATTCAATCTGGTCAAGTGGGTTCTGATCAGCGCCGTTACCATGCTGGTCTACAAGCCCCTCTCCCCTCTTCTCCATCATCAGGGCTGACCCCTTTGGCAAATCTTGTGAAATCATGAGGAGGCACAGGCGGTGTGCCTCGCCTCTCTCTTCCTTATGGATTGGAAAGGAGAACCTTTCGTGACGTATCAGACGCATTCCCCCGAAGAGACGCGGGCGCTGGGCGCCCGGCTGGCAGACCAGTTGCGGCCCGGCGACGTGATCCTGCTGCTGGGCGACATGGGCGCAGGCAAAAGCGAGCTGACCCGCGGCATCGCCCGGGGATTGGGGATCGAAGGCTATCTGCCCAGCCCCACCTTTCCGATCATGCAGATGTATGAAACGGGCCGCTTGCCCCTGTATCACTTCGACTGGTACCGGCTGGAAAGCGCCGAGGAGCTTTACGAGCTGTCCATGGATGAATACCTGTACGGCGAAGGCGTCAGCGTCGTGGAATGGCCCAGTCAGGCGGAAGAGGTGATCCCGGAAACCTATCTGGAGATCACGCTGACCCCCACGGACGACAACGAACGGGAAATCAGCCTGCGGCCCGTGGGCGGCTTTCACGCCATCGACGGGGAAAAGCCGAAGGAGACGAACGAAGAATGAAACTGTTGGCGGTGGACACCTCCGGCCCGGTATGCGGCGTGGCGGTGCTGGAAGAAGGAAAAATTCTGTACGAGGGCGCGGCCGTGAACCGGCTGACCCATTCCGTCAGCCTGATGCCCATGGTGGAGGAAGCGCTGAACAAGTGCTCCACGGATATTTCCGAGATCGACCTGTATGCGGCGGTCGTCGGCCCCGGCTCCTTCACCGGCGTGCGCATCGGCGTCAGTGCGGTGAAGGGCATGGCCCACGGCGCAGGCAAGCCCTGCGTGGCGGTGGATGCGCTGGAAGCGCTGGCCTGGGGCGTGAGTCTGACCCCTGACCTGATCTGTTCCATTCAGGACGCAAGGGCGGGGCAGGTCTACGGCGCGGCGTTTCAGCCGGGACAGATTCCCCGGCGGGTAATGGAAGATACCGCCGCCAAGCTGGATGAGTATCTGGACAAGGCGCTTTCTGCCGCCGAGCCGGAGCAAAAGCTCTGCTTTCTGGGGGACGGCGTGGAACGCTACCGCACGGCGATCGAAACCCGGTTGGGCCAACGGGCGGTTTTGGCTCCCGCTCAGATGGGTTATCTGCGGCCCGCAGCGGCAGCGGCGCTGGCATGGGAAAACCGGGAAAGCGCCGTGGACTATCTGACCCTGCAGCCCCATTATCTGCGCGCCCCGCAGGCGGAACGGGCCCGGGCGGCCAAACTGGCGGCGGAGGGAAAAGCATGAGCGTAGTCTATCGCCGCATGACGTTGGCCGACGCCGAGGCGGTCCATGCCATCGAAGTGGAAACCTTTCCGGAGCCGTGGAGCCTGCAGAGCTTTCAGGAGGAAATGACCCGCAACGCCTGCGCCCGCTACATCGTGGCGGAAGAAGACGGCGCGGTACTGGGCTACGCCGGAGCGTGGCTGATTCTGGACGAAGGGCACATCACCAACGTAGCGGTGACGAAAAGCCGCCGGGGCGAGGGCATCGGCGAAGCGCTGATGCGGGCGCTGATGCAGTACGCCGCCAACATGGGCGTGCAGTACATGACGCTGGAGGTTCGCAAGACCAATCTGATCGCTCAGGCGCTGTACCGCAAGCTGCATTTCATTCAGTTGGGTGTGCGCAAGCGCTATTACGAAGACAACGGTGAGGACGCGCTTTTGTACGTCTGTCAGGAAATGCCGGAAGCGGAAGAAAATTTTGTTGAGGAATAGGCGTTTTTTCCACTGACGCACAAAAATACGTTTGAATGTTAAGCCCCCGCTTTCGGCAATGTTGCTGAAAGCGGGGGGTTGTTTCTATTTGGCTCTAACATAAGCTCTATAATACAATTGTGGTAATCACAAAAAGAAAGACAAACGATTCGCAAACAAATAAAGTGTCATTGACAAGAAAACATACAGGAGGCGAATGTAGAGCTACAATTCATATTGAACAGTGAAACTCAAAGAAAGAGACCGGAGGACTCCGCGTGGTATAGCATCGCTGCCGCAAACTAACCGAAAGGAGCCTCAAGCCTCATGGACAGTATAACACAGGATATGAAATACCGCTACTCCCTGATGAAGTACGCAGAAAAATACGGCGTGTCCCGCG
>SFGO01000121.1 GCA_004556545.1 Clostridiales bacterium | reverse complement strand
ATGCTGATGAAATGGAACGATGAGTATCGACATATGGTTTTGTTTGAAGTTTACAATATGGAATCCTTCCAGGAAAAAGCGTCAGTGGTAGAGGCAAAGGCCGAAGCCCCAACAGCTACTTCTGCTCCAACAGCTATTCCTGCCCCGACGGAAGCTCTGAAAGAGGATAACAAGGTGATTTATCAGAATGGATGGACAACGATTACCTTTAGCGAATTCAGCTATAACCCCAAAAATGACAGGCTCACTCTCCATGCCATTGTAGAAAATAGCAGTGATAACAACGCCACGTTTGAAATGGAGAAAGCGGTCTGCAACGGGTGGGCAGTCGACGATTTTTGTCTTGTTGATGTTCCAGCCAATTCAAAAGCCCGTGCCGAGTTTAAATTTGATGATTTTGGAAAATCAACCGGGATTTCTGATGTGGCCGAAATAGAGAGTTTTCGTTTTTACATCCAAATCTTTGATAGTTCAACCTATAAAAACCTACAGGAAACGACAGGCCCCTTTGAAATCGATCCTTTTCTGTTCTCTAAGAATGACGATCAATCAAAAAGCATGGCAAGCCTGGAAACCGTACCTGATGTGATGCCGCCGTCAACAATCAAGGCCGACTCGTTCCTTCGTAATGGAATTCAGTTTGGCGACAGTATTGATAGCGTTAAGGCAAAGGAAACGCTTTCTTTACCAGAATATAATAAGCTGGATGATTGTGTTGCGGGGATAAAGAACTTTGTCCCGAGAACTACTGTGTTGTAAAATAAAAAGAACTTGAGAGCAGCCCTTACGGAATCATTAAATAGCCGGGAAGCCCGCTCTCCACCATCGGAGAGCGGGCATTCCTCTATTTTCCCATTCTCAAATACTTATACACCGTCGGTCTGCTCACCCCGCACACCCTTGCCAACTCGCTTACATTCATCCTTCCTTCTGCAAAAGCCGGATAAACGATAATCAAATATGAATAATGCTATTGGTCTTCTTCCATTTGGAACGAAGGGCATTTCTTTTTCCTTGATACTTCCGCCCCAAACTGCTATACTATCCCTGTAAGGAGGTGCTTACGATGCCAACACTGTCTATGTTCTATGGGATCATCATTCGGATGTATAACAACGGGGAGCATAATCCGCCTCATTTTCACGCCTCCTATCAGGATTACAACGCCGTGTTCAATTTTGAGGGCGACTTGATGGAGGGCGATATGCCGAACAAGCAGCGAAAAATGATTGCCGCCTGGGCCGAAATCCACAGGGATGAACTTTTGGCAAACTGGGAGCTGGCAATGAATGAGCAGCCGTTGTATAAGATTGAGCCTCTGCGTTAAAAAGGGGGACACCATATGAAAACGCCTGTGTGGGTTGTAAAGAGCGTTGTTCCGCAGGAAAATTACACGCTGCTTCTGACCTTTGCCGATGGAAAAAAACGACTTTATAACGCCCGTCCGCTGCTGAATAAGCCCCTTTTTGCCGATTTGAAAAGCCTGCCCTTCTTCCTGCAGGCCCGTGTCGGCGGCGATACCGTGGTCTGGAACGATGAGGTGGACATCGCCCCGGAACACCTGTACGAAAACAGCGTGCCCATTCCCTAAACACCGAAGCTAAAGCAAGCTCCCCATAGGATTTTCGCTGATGAAAATGCCTGTGGGGAGCTTGCTTGGAAGTTGGGGATTTTCTTCATTTATGTTTAACGATGCTTAACAATGCTTTAGGATGCCGAACGCTCAATCGTTCTTGGACGGTTCTTCCTGCCCCGCCAGCCGAAGGGCATGCGCGGCCTGAAGCTCCCGAATATCGTTCTGAAGGCCGGTCAGCGCCGCGCCGATGGTATCCAGCCCCGCCGCGTTCTGATAGCGCCCCTGCTTCATCGCCATGGAGTAGAGCGGCATTACGTCGTTTTCATACAGCACGACCGCTCCTTCGATTAAAAGACGCATATGCTCCAGGGTTTTTCCTTCCAAACACTCAAAATCCATCGCTGTTTCCTCCTTGTTTTTTCGTTTATCCGGATGGAGTGATTTTTGAACCGTGGAACGCTGCGAAGGCTTTCCGGCCTTTGCGATTTCTGTTCCTGTTCTTAATGATACATGAAAACCTAATTATTGTCAAGATATTTCTAAAGAAAAAACTAAATATTTTTTCGTTATTCTTGACGAAAAGTAGAAGAACCTATATAATGCATTTGAGGTGATGCCGATGACCCTGTCGCAAAAAATCAAAATGGCACTCGCATACAAGGGAATGAGCGAAGCTGAATTGGCTCGTACCATCGGAACCAGTCCCTCCGCTTTCAACCAACGAATGAAAACCGGCAAGTTTTCATCCGACGAAATGAACAAAATCGCGGAGGCGCTGGGAGCGGAATACTACTTTGGGTTTCAGTTTTCCGACGGCACCAGAATATGAGCGGGCAGGGGTCGTCCTTTCGGAGGCTCCTGTTTTTTTCGGGCCTTTCCGCGCCCCATTCTTCATTCTTTCTCCTTTCATTTTACTTCTTCGTTCTTCTTGCTTTTTCCTTCCTTCCGTCCTCGAAGCGGCCTGGCTTCGGGGCTTTTTTTCGTTCTTTTTTCCCCTTCCCGCTCATAGGCTGGGAGGGAATGGGCCTTCGTTTCGACAATCCGCGCGCTTTGCTTCGACGCTCTTTTGCCGCCGGGGGCCGTATACTGGGCTTGAACAGGAAGCGGAGGGAGCGAGAGGCCATGATCCATGGGGAAACCTATCTTCTTTGCAACATGGGGCTTTGCGCCTGCGCCTACCCGCTGGGCGGCAGGCTGGCGGGACTGCCTCTTCCCCGCCCGTCCCGATGGATGCTGGCGGCGGCGCTGGGCGGCGCCGGCGCAATATGCGCCCTTTTTTTCCCTTCCCCCCTGTGGCTGCTCATGCTGCCTGCAGGGGTGATCCTGTGCTTCGGGCATTTCGGCTGGCAGGCCTGTCTGCGCTGTTTGGTGACCACGCTGTGCGCGGCCCTGCTCTGCGGCGGCGCGCTGAACGTCCTGCTGCGGTCGGCCCCGCCCGGAGCGGCGTGGGCGGCTACGGCGGCCCTCTGCCTGCTGCTGTACTGGCTGGCGGCCCTGTCGCCCTCGTCCATGACGGCGGTGCGGCAGGTGGAGCTGACCGTGGGCGAGCATAGCGTGCTGCTGCCCGCCATGGTGGATACGGGCAATCTTCTGCGGGACCCGATCACCGGCCTGCCGGTGATGGTGGTGCCCTTTCGGGCCGTGCGGGTGCTGGTGCCGGAAATCGCCCGCTGGGTGCAGCGGCAGGAGCTTCCGCCCCGGATGCGCCTGATCAGTGTGCGCACCGCGGCGGGAAGCAGCCTGCTGCCCGTGTTCCGGCCCGATAGCTGCCGCCTGTACCTGAACGGCCGCAGCTGCGACGCGGACGTAGTCGTGGCGGTCACGGGGCAGGAGTACGGCGGCATTCAGGCCCTAGTGCCGATGGCCGCGCTGCCGGAGGGCGGCATGCTGCCCGCAGGAATGGAAGAATAGCGCCGTTTGGCGCATACAAGGAGGAACGACCGATGGATCAGCGCAGCTTGACTTTCCAGCTTCGGTTTCAGCGGCTATTGGCGAAGCTGTTTCCGCAGGAGCTTTATTATATCGGCGGGCCCGACCCCCTGCCCCCGCCCCTGAGCCCGGAGGAAGAACGGGAAATGACCCGGCGGCTGAAAAATCACGACGAGACGGCCCGTGCCAGCCTGATCGAGCATAATCTCCGGCTGGTGGTCTTTATTTCCCGCCGGTTTGAGAATACGGGCATTCCATTGGAGGATCTGATCTCCATTGGCACCATCGGCCTGATTAAGGCCGTGGGCACCTTCGACTGCGATAAAAAAATCAAGATGGCCACCTATGCCAGCCGGTGCATCGAAAACGAAATTCTGATGTTCCTGCGCAAGTCCTCCCGGCTGCGGCTGGAGGTCAGTCTGGACGAGCCGCTGAAAACCGACTGGGACGGCAACGAGCTGCTGCTGAGCGATGTGCTGGGCACAAGACCGGACACCGTGTCCGTCAATCTGGACAAGGAAATCGAGCGGGATATTCTCCGGGACGCGCTGGAACGGCTCAATCCCCGGGAAAAGCGGATTATCATGCTCCGCTTCGGGCTGGGCGGCCAGCGGGAGCGCACCCAGAAGGAGGTGGCCGATCTGCTTGGCATTTCCCAAAGCTATATTTCCCGGCTGGAAAAACGGATTCTGAGCCGCCTGAACACCGAACTGAAGCGAATCGGGTAGGGCAATGCCGCCGGGGGTCGCATCCCTTGCTTTTCTGTGGTATACTGACATACGGATGACGGAAACGGAGGTAGTTCCATGGCAAAGCGTATCGTATTGACCGGCGGCGGCACGGCGGGGCACGTGACCCCTCACCTGAGCCTGATTCCCCGGCTGAAGGAAGCAGGGTATGAGATTCATTACATCGGCACGGAAAACGGCATCGAGCACCAGATGATCGCCGCCATTCCGGGCATTGCCTATCACTCGGTAAAAAGCGGCAAGCTGCGCCGCTATTTCAGCCTGCAAAATTTCTCCGACCCCTTCAAGGTGGTGGCCGGGGCGGCGGAAAGCGTCGCCCTGATGCGGAAAATCAAGCCCGACGTGGTGTTCTCCAAGGGCGGCTTCGTCAGCGTGCCCGTGGTGGTGGGCGCGTGGATGTGCCATGTGCCCACGGTCTGCCATGAAAGCGACCTGACCCCCGGTCTGGCTAACCGCATCTGCGCCAAATTCGCCTGGCGGGTGGCGGCTACCTTCCCGGAATGCGCCAAGGCGCTGGGCGAAAAGGGCGTTATGACCGGCACGCCCCTGCGGCCGGAGTTGTTCCGGGGCAGCCGGGCGGCGGGACTGGCGCTGGCGGGCTTCGACGGCCGCAAGCCGGTGCTGCTGATGACCGGCGGCAGTCTGGGCGCGCAGAGCGTGAACGCCTGCCTGCGCAAAGCGCTGCCGGAGCTTCTGCCCCGCATGGACGTGCTGCACCTGTGCGGAAAGGGCAATCTGGACGAAAGCCTGAAGGATCTGCCCGGCTACTGCCAGAAGGAGTTCCTTTCCGCCGAAATGCCGGATGCGCTGGCCGTGGCGGACATCGTACTGAGCCGTGCGGGCAGCAATACCCTGAGCGAGCTACTGGCCCTGCACAAGCCCATGCTGCTGGTGCCCTATCCGCTGGGAGCCAGCCGGGGCGACCAGATCGAGAACGCCAAGAGCTATCAGCGTCAGGGGCTCGCCCATGTGCTCATGCAGGAGGACATGACCCCCGAAACCATGACCAAGGCCCTGCTGGAGCTACTTTCCCAGCGGCAGGAGCTGGTAAAAACGCTGGAAGCCTATCCCGTGAAGGACGGCACCAACGCGGTGCTGGAGCTGATCGAGGAAGCGCAGAAACAGGCTTAATCAAAATCCCCCTCTGACGAATTTCTTCGTCAGAGGGGGATTTAGAGTGTCAAAAAGGTGGAGGTGCAGGAGGCACTGCTGCCACTCAATCGTCGCGGAGGACTACTGCCGTAGTCCCCGCTCGTTTCGTGTCACACCTTCGGGTCGCTAACCGCCTATGGCGGTTGTGCCCACCGGGCACCCGCTTCCCTACGGTGCCTGCCGGGGTTATAGGGCGGCGAGAAGGAGCGCGCATCCAGTGGATGCAGCTGCCGAAGGCAGCTAGCGACTGGCAGCCGTCAACCGA
>SFGO01000120.1 GCA_004556545.1 Clostridiales bacterium | reverse complement strand
GGCCAGCTTAGGCCTACAGTCGTGCGCGCTCGGAGCTCGCCTTTTTCCGCCGTCAAAATGGGCGGGCCTTTTTCCCTCCGCTGCCTATCGCCGCTCTGCCCCGGCGCAGTTGGCTGTGGGCAAGCTTACCCCTTGCAGGTTGGGACGCTTCGGTGTAGCTTATTCATTTTTGCAGCGCAAAAGGCCAGCGTGAGTTTGAATTCACGCTGGCCTTTTTAGCGAGCCATGAGGCCTGTCGCCGAATGGCGGTATGAACTTGCCAACTGGCAGGGAGCCGCACCAGACCCGCGAGCCGTGGCACCTGTTGTGCCACGGCGGTAAAAACCCGGCCAAGCCGCATGTCGTTCGAGCAGCCCCGCGCCCTATGGCGCGGAGTGGGGTGCAGGGGTACTACCCCTGCCCGCGAGCCGCGAGGCCTGTCGCCGAGCGGCGGTAAAACCCAAGCCAAGCCGCATGTCGTTCGAGCAGCCCCGCGCCCAACGGGCGCGGTGTGGGGTCAAGGGGCACTGCCCCTTGTGACTACCCCTGCTGAAGGTCGTCGGCGTCTTGTACGGGCGGCTCAAAGTTTTCGGCCATGCCGGTATAGCTGCCCAGTACGTCCGTGCTGGCGGGCTCGTTGGCCATGTTCGCCAGATCGCAGAGATGCAGGGGATCCACGGGCTTCTTTTTGGAACGGGAATCTTTCGGCTTGGAATCTTTCATCAAAACACGTCCTTTCATCAGAGGCTCGAAAAGAAGGATGGCTGCTTTGAAGCAAAAGTATTCCGGCGGATTTCGACCGGGTTCGCGTGGGGAAAAAGCGCGGGACGGCGGGAAGAGAAAAGCAGGCAGGCGAAAAGAGACGTTTGAAGCCGGAAAAAGTCGCACGAAAGAGGAAAAGCATGCATAAGCTCCCATTTTTCGGCAAAGGATAAGAATGACCCCTACACGAACCCTACACAGGACAAAAC
Source organism: Clostridiales bacterium (assembly GCA_004556545.1). Classification (GTDB taxonomy): domain Bacteria; phylum Bacillota; class Clostridia; order Christensenellales; family Aristaeellaceae; genus Limiplasma. Next base: position 4,997 of record SFGO01000120.1, on the reverse strand, counting down.
ACATGGAGGTTCATTTTCATGCAGAATGTCAAGGAAATGTACGGCAGCGTGACCGTGGTGCTGGCCGGGGAGCTGGATCACTGCACCGCCTCCCAGATCCGCCGCCAGCTGGATGAAATTCTGGAAGACCCGGGCGTGCGCCACCTGTGCCTGGATCTGGGCGACCTGAGCTTTATGGATTCTTCGGGAATCGGCGTGCTGCTGGGCAGGCTGCGCATCCTGCAGCAGCGGGGCGGCACGCTGAGCGTCAAAAATATGCAGCCGCCCATCGAAAAGCTGTTTCGGCTGACGGGCCTGCAGCGGGTCATCGCGGTGGAACATCATCAAAGGGGAGGGCGGCAGTAATGCAAAACCGAATGGAGCTTCACTTTTCTTCCTGTCCGCAGAATGAATCGTTTGCCCGGGTGGCAATCGCGGCCTTCGCGGTGCAGCTGAATCCCACCCTGCCGGAAATGGCGGATATCAAAACCGCCGTCAGCGAGGCAGTGACCAACGCCATCGTCCATGGCTATCGGAATCAGGAAGGCATGGTCAGCCTGTGCGCGGAGTACGGCGAACGGCGGCTTTTGACGGTCAGCGTCCATGACGACGGCTGCGGCATTGAAGACGTGCCAGCCGCCATGCAGCCCTTCTATTCTACCGGCGACGGCACGGAACGCAGCGGCATGGGCTTCTGCGTCATGCAGACCTTTATGGACGCGGTGGAGGTGGAAAGCACCGTCGGTCAGGGCACGACGGTGACGATGCGCAAATACATCACCGGCGAGGTGGGATTGCACCGTGAGCGAATGCTGGACGAGATCGGCTGAGGGCAACCGGGCCCATTTCGGGCTGGCGGTGGCGTGCGCCAAACGGTTTCAGGGCCGGGGCGTGCCGATGGAGGAATTGATCGGCGAGGCGGAGGCGGCACTTTTGTGGGCCGCCGTCCGCTTTGATGAAAAGCGCGGCGTTCGGTTTTCCACCTACGCCATCCCCTTTGCGCTGGGCGCGCTGCGGGAACTGTGCCGGAGAAACGCACTGATGCATATCCCCCGGGAGGAGCTGCGCGTGCTGCGGGAAGCGGAGCGACGGAGGGAGCTGTGGCAGCGGGAAAACGGGCGGGAGCCGACCGTGGAGGAATTGGCGCACGGTCTGGGCCAGCCGCCGGAGAAGCTGGCGGCCATGCTCATTGCCCGGGAACGGATGCGTTCCGTCACCCGGGACGAGCGGCTGCTGGCCGCGGCCCCGGATGCCGGAGAAGCCTTTGAAAGCCGGGTGCTCTGGCGGGACGCGCTGCGCAGTCTGGGCAGGCCCTACGGGCAGGTGCTGTGGATGCGCTTTTTCGGCGGACTGAGCCAGCAGGAGATCGCAGGCCGGTTCGGCGTGTCTCAGGCGCAGGTCAGCCGTTGGGAACGGGAAGGCCGTCGGCTGCTTCGGGAAAGCTTCGGGGAAAAGGCGGATTCTTTGGAAAAGACGAGAAATTCGTAAGAAAAATAATGGTCTCCGTTCGTGGACTCTTGTATAATAAGACAAACGAAAATGATACAAAGGGGAAAATCCATGAGCGACACGCTGAGATTGTTGATTGCAAATGTGCTTTCCGGCGTCGGCATGCTGCTGAACCTGGTGAGCATCTCCATGAAATCCAAACGGAAAATGGTGCTGGTGCAGACGTTTTTGAATTTCTGCGTCAGCACGGGACAAATTTTTGCCCGGGGCTACGCGGGCGCGGTGCAGGACGGCGTGGCGATGGTGCGCAATATCTTTGTCCTGAAGGGCTGGGATAAGAAGCCGGTCAAGATTTTTTTCGTGGCGCTGGCCTTTGTGCTGGGCCTTGTTTTCAACAATATGGGATGGCTCGGCCTCGCGGTGGTGGTCATCGCTGCCGTTTATGCGGCGGCAGTGGTTTCCGACTACACCAATGAAAAGAGCCTGAAATTGATCATCATGATCATGTCCCTCGTTTGGGGCGTGTACGATTTTGCGCTGCACAATTATGTGAAGGCGGCAGGCAACGCCCTGTCCTTTGGAATGGCGCTGGTGTATCTTCTGCGTCATCGGGAAGGCAGCTTCTGGGGCGCGGAAGCGGGTGAAAACCCAAAAGACAGGGAAAAAGAGCAGGAAGAAGAAAGCTCTTCCGCCGCCGAATAAAAGGGGAAAGCAAAACCGCCGCGATTGGATCACGGCGGTTTTGCTTTATAATTTTTTCAGCACCCGTTCAAACTGAACGCCGTAGCGCAGCGGCTGTTTTTCCCGCAGCGTCCATTCGATGGATTCGTGGGTCAGGTCCAGCGCCCGCTCGGCGGCGGCCTTCAGCGGCAGCTCCTGCAAAAGCCCGGCCAGCACGAAGGAAGCGAATACATCGCCCGTGCCGTGGAACACGCCGTCGAACCGGGAACGGAACAGGAACTCCGGCTCGTTTTCCCTGCCGCTGCGGCTGAGGAGGGCAATGCCCGTTTCTTCCGGCGAAAAGCTCACGTCCGTAATAATCACGTTCTCCGTCCCCAGATCCAATAGCCCCCGGCAGTACTCGCCGATCAGCGCCCGGCTGCAATACTCGCCCGGATAGGGACACTCCAGCAGGAAAGCGGCTTCCGTCAGATTGGGCACGATGGTATTGGCTCGGGCGCACAGGCGGCGCATCTGGGCGGGCATGGTCTCGTCGATCAGGGAATAACGCCTGCCGTGGTCGGCAAAGGCAGGATCCACAAAGAGGTGCGTTTCGGAATCGCAGAGCAGGTCGATCATGGAAAGAATCTGCCCGACCTGCGCCCCGGAAGCCAGATAGCCGCTGTAAAAAGCGTCGAAATGCAGGCCCAGCGTGGCCAGATGGGCCGCAATAGGCGAAAGCTGATCGCTCAGATCCAGATGGGTATAGCCGGTAAATTCGCCCGTGTGGGTGGAAAGCAGCGCCGTGGGGATCACCGCCGTGTTCACCCCCGCCGCCGAGAGAATGGGCAGCGCTACCGTCAGGGAGCAGCGTCCCACGCAGGAAAGATCGTGCACCGCCAGCGCCCGTTTCTGCATGGCCGGTTCCCTCCCCTTTATTTTGAATGACTGTATCATCATACACAAATCCGGAAAAAAAGCAAGAAACAGATTGACACCGGAGAACGCATGCGGTATCGTAAACCCATCCCGATTTTAGAAGGAGCGCAACCATGATGAAGAAGGCTCTGGTTTCTGTTACCGGCGTGGATAAGCCCGGCATTATCGCCAAGGTGAGCACTGCTCTGTACGATTTGAACGTGAACGTGCTGGAAATTTCCCAGACCATTCTGGACGGCTATTTTACTATGCTGATGATTGTGGACGTGACGGCTGCGACCGTGCCCTTTGCGGATATTTCCGCCCGCCTGAATCAGGTGGGAGCGGAACTGGGCGAAGCGGTCAACATTCAGCGGGCGGACATTTTTGACGCCATGCACCGGATCTGAGGTGGCAGCATGATTGAAGTGAATGAAATTCTGCAAACCATGCAGATGATCCACGAGCAGCATTTCGACATCCGCACCATTACGATGGGGATCAGTCTGCTGAGCTGCAAGAAGAATACCGACCGGGAAACCGCCGAAGCCGTTTACGAAAAAGTGACCCGGCTGGCGAAAAATCTGGTGCCCGTAGGCGAGGCGCTGGAGATGGAGCTGGGCATCCCGATTGTGAACAAGCGCATCAGCGTAACGCCGGTGAGCATGATCTCCGATGCCAACCCCGTCCTGATTGCCAAGGCGCTGGACGAAGCCGCCGCAGCGGTAGGGGTCAACCTGATCGGCGGCTACGGTGCGCTGATGCACAAGGGCTCCACCCGAGCGGAGGAGATCCTGCTGGATTCCATGCCCGAAGCCTTCCGGAACACCCAGCGGCTCTGTGGCAGCGTGAACGTGGGCTCCACCCGCAGCGGCATCAACATGGACGCAGTGCGCCGGATGGGGCATGTCATCCAAAAGACCGCCGAGCTGACGGCGGACAGCGACGGCTTCGGCTGTGCCAAGATCGTGGTATTTGCCAACGCCGTGGAGGACAATCCCTTCATGGCGGGCGCGTTCCACGGCATGGGCGAGCCGGAATGCGTGGTCAACGTGGGCGTCAGCGGCCCCGGCGTGGTGCAGCGCGCCCTGCAGGAGATTCACGGCCAGCCCTTTGACGTGCTGGCCGAAACCATCAAGCGCACGGCCTTCAAGATCACCCGGGTAGGCGAACTGGTGGCGCAGGAAGCCGCCAAGCGGCTGCAGGTGCCCTACGGCATTGTGGATCTTTCTCTGGCCCCCACTCCGGCCCGGGGAGACAGCGTGGCCTACATTCTACAGGAAATGGGCCTGCAGATGGTCGGCGCGCCCGGAACCACTGCGGCGCTGGCCATGCTGAACGACATGGTGAAGAAGGGCGGCGTGATGGCGTCCAGCCATGTGGGCGGTCTGAGCGGCGCGTTTATTCCCGTCAGCGAGGACATCGGCATGATCGAAGCCGCCGAAGCCCGGTGCCTGACCATCGAAAAGCTGGAGGCCATGACCTGCGTCTGTTCCGTCGGTCTGGACATGATCGCCATTCCCGGCGACACCAGCGCCAACGCCATTGCGGGCATTATTGCGGATGAAGCGGCCATCGGCATGGTCAACAACAAAACCACGGCGGTTCGCGTGATTCCCGCGCCCGGCAAGAAAGCGGGCGACGTGGTCAACTTCGGCGGCCTGTTCGGCTACGCCCCCGTCATGCCCGTCAATGCCGCCGCCAACGACGAATTCATCGAGCGCGGCGGCCGCATCCCCGCCCCTCTCCACAGCCTCCGCAACTAGGGCAGGGGGTGACCCCCTGCACCCCGGACTGCGCGCCGCAGGCGCGCAGGGCGCTCGGGAGAAATGCCAGTTGGCCGGAGGTTTACCGCCGTGGCACGACAGGTGCCACGGCTCGCCGGTCTGGTACGGCTCCCTGTTTATTGTCGTGTAAAGACCGCCATTCGGCGACAGGCCTCATGGCTCGCTATAAAGACCAGCGTGAATTCAAACTCACGCTGGCCTTTT
>SFGO01000119.1 GCA_004556545.1 Clostridiales bacterium | reverse complement strand
TTCTTTTGCACACTTTTCTTTCGCCACCGAAAGAAAAGTGTGAGCGCCCCATAGGGCTGCAAGCCCTTCTCCCGCGCCGGAGTCGGCGCGTCAGGCCCCCTCAAAGGGGATTTTCTTACGACAAGGTTGTCAACTTTGCTGCAATGCAGGGTGGCTTTCCGCTCGCCCCCCTGCACCCCCTTCGGATCGCCTCCGAAGTAAATGAGTACCCCATGAAGGTTACAAGTCCTACCCCCGCGCCGGAGTAGGCGCGTCAGGCCCCGCCAAGGGGGAATTTCTTCGGCAAAGTTATTGCCCATGATGCAAGCAGGGTGGCTTTCCGCTCGCCCCCCTGCACCCCCTTCGGATCGCCTCCCGAAGCATTAGATCGGCCCATAGGGCATCAGCCCCCTCCTCCCCCTTCCCCTTCCCCCCTATGTGCAAACATTTGCGCTCCCCCAATCCCTATTTCCCCGCCCAAATCCTCCATTTAACGAACGAATAAAAAATATCTAAAAATAATGTTCGGATTTTTGCTTTACAAATCCCTTTTTTGGGTGTATGATGATTCTCGTATTCCGAACCTGACTATGAACCAGCTACAGGAGGATGAAACCCATGAAGAAAATTCTCGGTCTGCTTCTTGCCCTCTGCCTGATCGCCGGCTGCACCAGCGCCTTCGCCGCCGGTATTCCCGTGGAACAGGTCAAAATCGGCTACATCACCATCGGCGATGAAAACGAAGGTTACTCCGCCAACCACCTCAACGGCCTGAAGGAAGCCCAGAAGGCTCTGGGAATCTCCGACGATCAGGTGCTGTGCAAGTACAACGTGCCCGAGACCGAAGCCGCCTACGAAGCCGCCATCGACCTGGCGGAACAGGGCTGCAATATTATTTTCGCCACCAGCTTTGGCCATGAAAGCTATCTGTTCCAGGCTGCCGAAGAGTATCCCAACATCCAGTTCTGCCACGCTACCGGCACCGCCGCCATGAGCAGCCCGCTGAACAACGTGCATAACTACTTCTACGCGGTGTACGAATCCCGCTACGTCAGCGGCGTGGTTGCCGGCATGAAGCTGGCCCAGATGATCGAAGACGGAACCATCACCGCCGACGCCGCCAAGATCGGCTATGTGGGCGCGTTCCCCTTCGCCGAAGTGATCTCCGGCTTCACCTCCTTCTTCCTGGGCGCCCGCAGCCAGTGCCCCTCCGTTACCATGGAAGTCCGCTACACCAACAGCTGGGCTGATATGGCGCTGGAAAAGGAAACCGCCGAGGCTCTGATCGCCGACGGCTGCGTGCTCATTTCCCAGCATGCCGACACCACCGGCGCTCCCTCTGCCTGCGAGGCTGCCGGCGTTCCCTGCGTGGGCTACAACATCTCCATGCTGCCCGTTGCTCCCAACACCGCTCTGACCTCCGCTGCCGGCGACTGGGGCGCTTACGTGACCTACGCCGTGAAGTGCCTGATCGACGGCGAAGAGATCGACCGTGACTGGTGCAAGGGCTACGCCGAAGGCGCTGTGTACACCACCGAGCTGAACGACAGCATCGTGGCCCCCGGCACTGCTGAAAAGGTCGCCGAGCTGGAAGCCGGTTTCAAGGCCGGCACCGTCAAGGTGTTCGACACCTCCGCCTTCACCGTGAACGGCGAAACCCTGACCTCCTACACCACCGCCTATGGTCTGGACGGAATCGAAATGGTGTCCGACGGCGAGTTCCACGAAAGCTCCGTCCGCAGCGCTCCTTATTTCGACATTCTCATTGACGGCATCACCGCTGTTGTGGAATAATAGGAATTGTTCCGCCGCCGTCCCCGGACGCGGTTCCGGGGATGCGGCTCTCATAGCCGCCGGAGGGCTGAAAGCCCCTCCGGCGCGCTTTGTTGTATGATGGGATCATGACATGGATTGCGGAGGGATCGAATTGCAGCCAAACGACGTGTTGATCGAAATGCGGGGCATCACCAAGCATTTCGGCTCGGTGGTCGCCAACGAAAACGTAAATCTGACCGTGCGCCGGGGCGAAATCCTCAGTGTGCTGGGTGAAAACGGCAGCGGCAAAACGTCGCTGATGAACATGCTGGCCGGAATCTACTTCCCGGACGCCGGACATATCTACATGAACGGCCGGGAAGTGGTCATCCGTTCGCCCAAGGACGCTTTCGCGCTGGGCATCGGCATGATCCATCAGCATTTTAAGCTGGTGGACGTGCTGACCGCAGCCGAAAACATCATTCTGGGGCTGCCCGGGCCGCTGAAGCTGGATATGAAAAAGGTCACGAAGGAAATTCGTGAGCTGGCGGACAAGTACGGCTTCGAACTGGATCCCGACCGCAAAATTTACGAAATGAGCGTGTCCCAGAAGCAGACGGTGGAGATCGTCAAGATGCTTTACCGCGGGGCGAACGTGCTGATTCTGGACGAGCCCACCGCCGTTCTGACTCCTCAGGAGACGGAAAAGCTGTTTCAGGTGCTGCGCAACATGCGCGCACAGGGGCACTCCATCCTGATTATCACCCACAAGCTCAACGAAGTGCTCAGCCTGAGCGACCGCGTGGCCGTGCTGCGCAAGGGCGAATCCATCGGCACCGTGGATACGAAGGACGCGACCGAGCGCAGCCTGACCGAAATGATGGTGGGCAAGAAGGTCGATCTGGACATTGAGCGGCCTGACCCCGTCGATCCCATCATGAAACTGAAGCTGACCAACGTCAACGCCGTAGACCATGAGGGCCGCCCTGTGCTGTCCAATGTGGAGTTTGAAGCCTATACCGGCGAAATCCTGGGCATTGCGGGCATCGCGGGCAGCGGCCAGAAGGAGCTGCTGGAGGCAATCGCGGGCCTGCAGCCCCTGACCAGCGGCCGCATCCAGTACCGCAACCGCAAGGGTCACATCAAGGAACTGACCGAAATGAGCGCCCAGGAAATCCGCGAAATAGGCATCCGGCTGGCCTTCGTGCCCGAGGACCGTCTGGGCATGGGCCTGGTTTCCTCCATGGGCATGACGGACAACATGATGCTGCGCTCCTACCGTCACGGCCACAGCTTTTTCTCCGAGCGCAGGCAGCCCCGGGAGCTGGCTGAGACCATCATGAAGGAGCTGGAAGTGGTCACGCCCAGCGTGGAATGGCCCGTAGGCCGCATGAGCGGCGGCAACGTGCAGAAGGTGCTGGTAGGCCGTGAAATTTCTTCCTCGCCTCAGGTGCTGATGGTGGCCTATCCCGTCCGCGGCTTGGACATCAACTCCTCCTATACCATCTATCATTTGCTCAACGAGCAGAAAAAGAAAGGCTCCGCCGTCATCTGCGTCGGCGAGGATCTGGACGTGCTGCTGGCCCTGTGCGACCGGATTCTGGTGCTGGCCGACGGCAAGATCAGCGGCATTGTGGACGCGCGCACCGCCACCAAGGAGGACGTGGGCCTGCTGATGACCAGCCACGGCTATCGCGGAGCGGACAAGGAGGCGGAAGCATGAGTCAGGTATCCACCAAAGAGCCCCTGTTTCACATTGTCAAGCGGGAGGGCGTGACCTTCGTCCGGGCGTCGCTGATCCGTCTGGCGGCCATTTTGCTGGCGCTGGTGGTCTGCGCGTTCGTCATCATGGGCATGACGGGCATGAATCCCCTAAGCGTATACGCCGGTATCTGGAGCGGTGCGGTGGGCACGGCCCGGCGCACGTGGGTCACCCTGCGGGATTCGGCCATTCTTCTGTGCATCGGCTTTGCGGTGCTTCCTGCCTTTCGGATGCGCTTCTGGAACATCGGCGCCGAAGGGCAGGTACTGGTAGGCGCTATGGCCACCGCCGCCGTGATGATCTACGGCGCGAACCTTCCCAGTTGGCTGCTGTATGCCCTCTGCCCCATCGTCGGCGTTGCGGCGGGCAGTCTGTGGGGCATGATCCCCGCATTTTTCAAGGCTCACTGGAACACCAACGAGACGTTGTTCACGCTGATGCTCAACTACATCGCTATCCAGCTGGTCTCCTTTGCCATTGTCTATTGGGAAAGCCCCAAGGGCTCCAACAACGTAGGCCTCATCAACAACCAGACCAAGGCCGGATGGCTTCCCTCCCTCGGCGGGAACAATTACCTGCTGCCCATTCTCATCGTCATGGTGCTGATGGTGCTTTTGTATCTTTACATGAACTATTCCAAGCAGGGCTATGAAATCGCCGTGGTGGGCGAAAGCGAGAACACCGCCCACTATGCTGGCATCAACGTCAAGCGGGTGATTATCCGCACCATGGCCATTTCCGGCGGCATCGGCGGTCTGGCGGGCTATCTGCTGGCCAGCGGCGTGGGCCACACCATTTCCACCGGTTTGGCGGGCGGTCGCGGCTTTACCGCCATCGTCGTGGCGTGGCTTGGCAAGCTGAATCCCTTCGCCATGGTCTTCGTGGCCTTCTTCCTTGTTTTCATGGAAAAAGGCGCGGGACAGATCGCCACTCAATTCAACCTGAATGAAAACGCCAGCGACATCATCACCGGCATCATTCTGTTCTTCATTCTGGGCTGCGAATTCTTCATCCACTACCACGTGGAGCTGCGCAAGCGGGAAAAGGAGGCGGCGAAGGCGTGAACATCATCATCGTATTTCTTCAGAAAGCCATTGCGCAGGGCATTGCCATTCTCTACGGTGCCAACGGCGAGATCCTGACGGAAAAAACCGGCAACCTGAATCTGGGCGTTCCCGGCATGATGTACATGGGCGGCGTAGCCGGGCTGATCGGCGCGTTCCTGTATGAAAACAGCGTTGCAGCTCCCTCCCCGGTCGTCGGCATGCTGATCGCGCTGGTCTGTGCGCTGGTCTGTTCCGGATTGGGCGCGCTTCTCTACAGCGTACTGACCATTTCCCTGCGGGCCAACCAGAACGTGACCGGTCTGGCGCTGACCACCTTCGGCATGGGCTTCGGCAACTTCTTCGGCGGTTCCCTATCCAAGCTGGCGGGCGGCGTAGGCCAGATTTCCACCAAGGTAACGGCCAGCGCCTTCCGGGCGAAGATTCCCTTCCTCAGCAGTCTGCCGGTAGTGGGAGAGCTTTTCTTCAGCTACGGCTTCCTGACCTACTTTGCCATCATCGCCACCATCGTTCTCAGCTGGATGATCTACCGCACCCGTGTAGGACTGAATCTTCGGGCCGTGGGCGAGAATCCCGGCACGGCGGATGCGGCGGGCATCAACGTGCCCCTTTACAAGTACCTTTCCACCTGCATCGGCGGTATGCTGGCCGGTCTGGGCGGCCTGTACTTCGTCATGGAGTACACTGGCGGCACTTGGGTGAACAACGGCTTCGGCGACCGTGGCTGGTTGGCCATCGCACTGGTAATTTTCGCCCGCTGGCGGCCCCTGAGCGCCATCTGGGGCAGCATTCTTTTCGGCGGCTTATACATTCTTTACCTCTACGTGCCCGGCTTAGATCGGAGCATGCAGGAGATTTTCAAAGCGCTCCCCTATCTGGTCACAATCATTGTTCTGGTTCTGACCAGTCTGCGCAAAAAGCGGGAGGATCAGCCCCCGGCGGGTCTGGGCAACGCTTACTTCCGCGAGAGCCGCGGGTAAGCGGCAGCTGGATTTTGTGCTATGCCCACGGACGGGCATTCGGGGTTCCCAAAAACAGGCGGTTCGCACATTGGTGCGGGCCGCTTGTTTTGGTATTGGGGGAAGGCACCGTGCCGAGGGCGGGCCGCGCCGATTGTTTGCCCCGAGGAAAGCCCTTTGTGTTTTCTGCAAGAAGGCATGCCCCTGGGTTTTCTCGCCAACCCGGCCCGAAGGGGACTGGGGGCGAGCGGAAAGCCCCCAGTGCGCCCGCAGGCGCAAACCCCTGCCCCGGCGGGGAATGACGCGCCGACTCCGGCGCGGGAAGAGGGCTTGCAGCCCTATGGGGCGCTCTATGTAGGGAAGCGCGTGCCCAGTGGGCACAACCGCCGAAGGCGGTTAGCGACCCGGAGTTCAGGCAAACAACAAGCGGAGCGCACGGCAGTGCGGGCCGCGTCGATTGTTTGCCCCGAGGAAAGCCCCCTGCTTGCAGCAATAATAAACAACTTTGACGTGAAAAATTCCCCTTTGATGGGGGAATGACGCGCCGACTCCGGCGCGGATAGGGACTTGCCGTCCCATGGGGCGCTCACACTTTTCTTTCGGTGGCGAAAGAAAAGTGTGCAAAAGAAAGCCAGCGGCACGGCGACTCCGGGAAAAAGCC
>SFGO01000019.1 GCA_004556545.1 Clostridiales bacterium | reverse complement strand
TTTTTCCCGGAGTCGCCGTGCCGCTGGCTTTCTTTTGCACACTTTTCTTTCGCCACCGAAAGAAAAGTGTGAGCGCCCCTTGGGACGGCAAGTCCCACTCCGCGCCGGAGTCGGCGCGTCAGACCCCACCATGGGGAAATTGCTTACGGCAAAGTTGTCTCTTGTCATGCTAGCAGGGTGGCTTTCCGCTCGCCCCCCTGCACCCCCTTCGGATCGCCAACCGAAACAATAGAGCGCCCACGGGCGGCACCCCTTCTCCAGCGCCGGAGTCGGCGCGTCAGGCCCCACCATGGAGGACTGCTTTCGGCAAAAGCTTCGCCTAATGTTGCTGGCAGGGGGCTTTCCGCTCGCCCCCTGCACCCCTTCGGGGAGTCGGCGTACCCATGGGACGGGGTTATGCGCCTGCGGCCCGCACTCGCCCCATCCCCCCTCCGGCAGGATTCCCCCTTCCCCCGCCGAATTCTATCCTCCGCCCTATTCCCCACTCAACCTACCAAAGGAGCTCCTTCATGGCCATTAAGTTCTTTAATAACCCCTCCAAGCTCTGGAACCTGACGGAGCTTCTGCTGGAAGGCGCAGGCGTGACCCTGAGTATCTTCTTTCTGACGCTTCTGTTCGCCGTGCCGTTGGGCGTGCTGTTCGCTCAGGCCCGTATGAGCAAACATGCCGTTTTTCGCGCCCCAACGTCGCTGTATATCTACCTGATGCGCAGCACCCCGCTGATGCTGCAAATCATGTTCGTCTATTTCCTGCTGCCGCAGATCCTCCCGTTTAAGGTGGATCGTTTTTCGGCAGTCATTTTTGCGTTTGCTGTCAACTATGCCGCCTATTTTGCGGAAATTTTCCGTTCCGGCATCCAGTCCATCCCGGCAGGACAGTACGAAGCCGCCAAAGTGCTGGGGTATACCAAAACCCAGACCTTCTTCTATGTCATTCTGCCCCAGGTGGTCAAACGGGTGCTGCTGCCTATGACCAATGAGATCATCACCCTGATTAAGGATACCGCCTTAGCCTCCACTGTGGCCGTGGTGGAACTGATGACCATCGCCAAAAAGCAGGTCAGCTCGTCCAGCTCCATTGAGCCGTACCTGCTGGCCATCGTGTTCTATCTGGTGCTGAACGGCGTGGCCGAGCAGCTTTGTAAGCTGGCGGAAAAGAAACTGAGCTACTATCGCTGAAAGGAGCGTGACCTGCCAATGATGCTGGAAGCAAAGAATATTTACAAGGGCTTTGACGGTCTGGGCGTGCTGCGGGGAATCTCCCTGTCCATCGCGCAGGGCGAGGTCATGGCGCTGATCGGCCCCAGCGGATCCGGCAAGAGCACCCTGCTTCGCTGCCTGAACCAGCTGGAAACCATCGACTCCGGCGAGATCACGCTGGACGGCGAAACCATGTGCTCCATGAAGGACGGCGTTCTGACCTACGCGCCGGAAAAAAAGCTGCGGGAGCTGACGCTCCGCATGGGCATGGTGTTCCAGTCCTTTAACCTGTTCCCCCATCGGACGGTGATGCAAAACCTGACCGACGCGCCCATCCGGGTCAAAAAAATGTCCCGTGAACAGGCCACGGAACAGGCGCATTATTTTCTGAAAAAGGTCGGTCTGGAAAGCAAGGCGGGCCAGTATCCCTACCAGCTTTCCGGCGGACAGTCCCAGCGGGTGGCCATCGCCCGGGCGCTGTGCATGCACCCGGAGATCCTCTGCTTTGACGAACCCACTTCGGCGCTGGATCCCGAGCTGACGCAGGAGGTGCTGGCCGTGATGCGGGATCTGGCGCAGGAAAAAATGACCATGATGGTCGTGACCCATGAAATGAGCTTTGCGCGGGACGTGGCGGACCGGGTGGTTTTTATGGAGGGCGGCCATATCGTGGAGGAGGGATCGCCCCAACAGGTGTTCCATTCCGAAAATCCCCGCACCCGGCAGTTTATCGGACTGGTGTCCGGCTGATCCGATTTCCTTCTATTCCTGTTCTTCCAAATCCTTTTCATTCAATTCCCTCAGCAGGGTCAGATACCCGCTGAGGGTTTTCATTTCCTTGCGCAGCTGTCCCGCGCCGGGCAGCACGCTTTCCACATAGGCGTGAAACGCCGGGCTGTGATCGGGATGCACCCGATGCGCCAGCTCATGCACCACCACATAGTCGATATACTGCGCCGGAAAGTGCATCAGCGCCACGTTCAGCCGCATCCGCCCGTCGGAGGTCATGCTGCCGTACCGGGCCTTTGCGTAGCCGAAGCTGAGGGCCGTCGGATAAACGTTCATCCTCCTCGACCATTTTTCCACATAGGACGGAAGCACCAGCCGGGCCTGCTCCGTCAGCCAGTTCAGCACATGCTGGGCCGGACGGCCCGACCGGGGCAGCATCAGCACGCCGTTCTGCACCTCCGCCCGGCGGACGGGGCCGTAGCCGATTGAAAGGGCCTGACCCAGATAGGGAATGCTACCGCCCTCCTCCAGCGAAAAGCGCCTTGTCCGGCTTGCCGCCGCCGACAGCTCCTGCCGCTTTCGGGCGATCCAATCCTGCTTTTCCAGAAGGAAGGCTTCAATCGTCCGCAGGGGCATCCGCATCGGCGCATGGATCATCAAACGGCCCTGCCGGTCAAGGGTCAGGGCCAGTGTGCGGCGGTTGGAGCGCCGCAATTCATAGCTTTTTTCAGTCATAATTGATTCCCGGATAATAGCAGGCCGTGCGCACAAAGGTAGCGCTGCAGCTGCGGGCCAGCAGACGCTGCATTTCATTGCGGCGGATCACGTCGCATTCCACATGGTTCACGCCCCGTTCGCTCAGCGTCTTCATGCCGGCGGCGATCAGGCATTTGGCCATGCCCAGCCGGCGGTAGTTGGGCGATACGTACAGGCCGATCAGCTTGGCGGCCTGTCCTTCGCCGGTAAAGGCGATCTCCCCCACCACATCCTGCCCGCGGCACAGATACAGGGCAAAGAAGTGCGGCAGCGACATATACCGCTGAAGCAGCGCGGGCTGCCACGCATCCAGCCGGTAGGCGTTCATCCGCATCAGGAAAGCCTGGATCTCCTGCGGCGTATTCAGCGGCACAAAGCCCATGTCATAGCCCATGGGCGCGGAAGGCCGCGCGTTGGGCACGCCCAGACTGATAACGTCCAGCGCGTCGGTCGCATCGAAGCCGCTTTCCAGATAAAAGGCCATCATGGCCGTATCCTGCGGGCTGACCTGCGCAAACACCCGGGCGGGAAGCTGGGGCGTCTGCGCCCGAAGCTGCTGCGCCCGGCCCAGCAGTGCGCCCAGCAGCATATCCTTGCCCGGCCCCTTGGAGCGGATGCTCAGATACAGGTTAATGGGTCTTTCGGGGAACAGATAGGGATGATAGGTTTCTATCAGAAACCCGTCCGCGACCGTCATATTGGCGCTGTCCGCCACCAGAAAGGTATTTTCCGGCGCCAGCCCATTCACGCACTGCGGTGGGTGAAAAATATACATGCAGTGATTCATCCTTTCCGGCTCTGCCATTCGCCCGGCGATTTCAGAGCAGACGAAATACGCTCTTTTCCGACAGCGTACATTTTATTTTACCCCAATTCTTCCAGATATGCAAGCCGCAGCCCGGGCGGTTTTTCCGATTGCCGGATACGTTCTGAAAACGTTTCCGTTTCATCGTGATTTTAACGCTGATTCCATCTTGCTTTTTGGTTGAAGATGTTGTATATTGAGCTTACGAAAACGATTGAGTTTGCAGAGGGAAAGGGTTTTGCCGCCCGGCTTCTGCGGCCGTCGGATTTCCGTTCCCCATCCCAACGAAAAAACAGAATGGAGGTTCACCCGATGAACTACGGCCATTTCGACGACGCACGGTGCGAATATGTCATCACCCGTCCGGATACGCCCTATCCGTGGATCAACTATCTGGGCAGCGAGGACTTCTTTTCCCTGATGAGCAATACTTCCGGCGGCTATACCTTCTACAAGGACGCGCGGCTTCTGCGCATGACCCGCTACCGCTACAACAATGTTCCCACGGACGCGGGCGGACATTATTTCTACCTCAAGGAAGGGGACGTCATCTGGAACCCCGGCTGGCAGCCCACCCAGACGCCGCTGGACAGCTACGAATGCCGCGTGGGCACGGGCTACACCAGCATCACCTCTTCCAAAAACGGCCTGAAAGCCTGTCAGACCGTCATGGTGCCCCGGGGCTATACGGCGGAAGTCACTCGGCTGACGCTGACCAACGAAACCTCCGCCCCGAAAAAGATTTCCCTGTACAGCTTCATCGAATTCTGCCTGTGGAACGCGCAGGACGATTCTACCAACTTCCAGCGCAACTACGCGCTGGCGGAAATGGAGTTTGAAAACGGCGGCTCCACCATCTATCACAAGACCGAGTACCGGGAACGCCGCAATCATTACGCCGTCTATGCCGTCAACACGCCGGTGGATGGCTACGACACCAGCCGGGAAGCCTTTTTGGGCCTGTACAACGGCTTCGGCAATCCGCAGGTGGTGCGCAATGACGCGCCCACCAACAGCGACGCTCACGGCTGGGCGCCCATCGCCAGCCACTGCATCCGCCGCGAACTGAAGCCCGGCGAGACCCTGAGCCTGATCTTCGTGCTGGGCTATTGCGAAAACCCGGTGGACAAAAAGTTTGTGTCTCCCGGCGTCATCAACAAGGAACCGGCGCACGCGCTGCTGCGGGAGTTCCAGACCGACGCGCAGTTCGAAGAAAAGCTGGCGGCCCTGAAAGCCTACTGGGCCGGACTGCTCAATCACTTCCATGTGGACAGCCCGGACGAAAAGCTGAACCGTCAGGTGAACCTGTGGAACCAGTATCAGTGCATGGTCACCTTCAACATGAGCCGCTCCGCCAGCTATTTTGAAAGCGGCATCGGCCGGGGAATGGGCTTCCGGGATTGCAGTCAGGATCTGCTGGGCTTCATCCACCTGATCCCCGAGCGCGCCCGGGATCGGATTCTGGATATTGCCGCCACCCAGTTCCCGGACGGCAGCGCCTATCATCAGTATCAGCCCCTGACCAAGTGCGGCAACATGGACGTGGGCAGCGGCTTCAACGACGATCCCCTGTGGCTGATCTACGCCGTCAGCGCCTACATCAAGGAGACCGGCGATCTGAGCATCCTCAGCGAAAAGGTGGATTTCGACAACGATCCCGCTCAGGCGCAGACCATGATGGTGCATCTGAAGCGCTCCTTCCACTACATCGCCGAGCACAAAGGCCCCCACAAGCTGCCGCTGATCGGCCGGGCGGACTGGAACGACTGCCTGAACCTGAACTGCTTCTCCGCCGAGCCCGGCGAGAGCTTCCAGACCGTCACCAACAACGACACCGGCATTGCCGAGAGCGTGTTCATCGCCGGGATGTATGTGGGCGTGGCGGACGATTACGCCCGCCTGTGCGACCTGACCGGTGAAACGGAAGAAGCCGCCTTTGTCCGGGCAGAAAAAGCCGCCATGATCGAAGCCGTGGAAAAGGACGGCTGGGACGGCGAATGGTTCCTGCGGGCCTATGACGCTTTCGGCCACAAGGTCGGCAGCGACGAGAACAAGGAAGGCAAGATCTTTATCGAGCCGCAGGGCATGTGCGTCATGGCGGGCATCGGTGTGGAGAACGGCATGGCGCAGAAGGCCATGGACGCTTCGAAGAAGTATCTGGAGTTCGAATACGGCGACGTGCTGCTCTGGCCTGCCTACACGGAGTACCACCTGGAGCTTGGCGAGATCAGCAGTTATCCGCCGGGATACAAGGAAAACGGTTCCGTATTCTGCCACAACAATCCGTGGATCATGATCGCCCAGACGGTGCTGGGCCACGGCGACGCGGCCTTCGACCTGTACCGGAAGATCGCCCCCGCCTACATCGAGGATCAGCAGCTTCACCGCACGGAGCCTTATGTATACGCCCAGACGGTGAATGGAAAGGAAAGCTATCTGCCCGGCGAGGCGAAGAACAGCTGGCTGACCGGCACCTCCGCGTGGAACTTCTTCGCCATTTCGCAGGCCATTCTGGGCGTCAAGCCCCAGTTTGACGGTCTGATGATCGATCCCTGTCTGCCCGCCTCCCTGCCGGAAGTGACCATCCGCCGGGAATTCCGAGGCAGCGTTTACGACATCCACATTGTCAACCGCGCAGGCGGCGAAAAAGCTCCCGTCCACATCACCGTCAACGGGCAGCCCATCGAAGGCCAGGTCATTCCCCTCCCCGCCGCCCCCGGCTCCCACCTCCGCGTCGAAGTCAAAAGCTGAGGCAGGGGCTGAGCCCCTGCACCCCCGGACTGCGCGCCATGGGCGCGCAGGGGCGTAGGGAGACATGCGGCTTGGCCGCGGAATTACCGCCGCTCGGCGACGGGCCTCGCGGCTCGCGTGTCTGGCAGGGGTAGTACCCCTGCACCCCGAACTGCGCGCAGGGCACTAGCGGGACATGCCGCTTGGCCGTGAAGCCACCGCCGCTCGGCGACGGGCCTCGCGGCTCGCGGGTCTGATGCGATTTCCAGTATGCTGGCGAATACAGACCGCCATTCGGCAACAGGCCTCATGGCTCGCTGAAAAAGGCCAGCGTGGATTTGAACCCACGCTGGCCTTTTGCGCTGCAAAAATATTCAAGTTACACTGTAACATCCCGAGCTGCAGGGCTTCCGTATGCTTACCTCCAACTGCGGGGGCAAGGGCGGCGATAGGCAGCGGAGGGAAAAAGCCTTGCCCTTTTTGAAAGAGGAAAAGAGTGAGCACGAGCGCGCACGATTGTAGGTGATCGCTATCCAACTATGTTGCGCGCGACATTGCGAACTCCCTCTTTCAAAAATGGGCAGTAAAAGGCTTTTTCCCGGAGTCGCCGTGCCACTGGCTTTCTTTTGCACACTTTTCTTTCGCCACCGAAAGAAAAGTGTGGACGCCCCATAGGGCTGCAAGCCCTGCTCCCGCGCCGTAGTCGGCGCGCCAATCCCCACCCGGGACAAGGAGTATGCGCCTGCGGGCGCACCAAAGGGCTTTCCGCTCGCCCTTTGGAATCCCTCGGGCACCGCCCATAGAATGACAAGTCCCAATCCGCGCCGTAGTCGGCGCGGCCCGCACTGCCGTGCGCTCCGCTTGTTGTTTGCCTGAACTCCGGGTCATTTCCGCCTTCGGCGGACAGTCCACCGGGCTGACTCCCCCCATTCCCCTTCGGTTCGCCTGTCAACATCAACTTCTCAATTTCGTTTGAATCCTTTCCCGGATGCCGCTGTCCAGCGAAAAAAGCCCCAGATACGCCTCAAATTCCCGGCTGAGTTCCCCGGCGCTCTTTCCGTAAGCCAGCCTGAACCCCTCTTCCCCGCCGTTTTCCGTTTGCCAGAAAACCCGGAAGCTTTCCGTTCCATACGTTAATAGCAGATATTCGGTAAAAGCTCCCGTAATGGGATAGCTTCGCTCACACGCCAAAGTGAAAAAATGCCGGTTTTCCAGCATGGCCTCAAAGGAAACCAATCCCCCTTCCGCCCGATAATACAGCGCCCATTCAAAATTGGAGATTCCCCACCATTGCCGGTCAAAGGCCATGGCCAGCCCTTCCCGGACGGCGGCCTGAGGGGGCTTGTGAAGAAAAAAGCTGATCAGATGCGCATCCTCGTGAAAGCCGTCGCAGCGGCAGCTTTCGTTGTATACAGCGTAAATCTGATTGGGTTCCCGAGCAAAGCCGTCGCATGGCTCGTTATCACCATAATACGCGCCCACCTCTTCCGGCGTTTCGCAAAGGAAATATTCCAGTTTCCGGTCAGGCTCCGTCTGCAGCACCTGGCAGATATAGGCAAAACAGGCTTCCTGCTTCGCCGCAAGCTCCGAAAGATGTTTCTCGGCGCAGCTTCCCTCCGGGTAATGGAAAATATAGTGTTTGCTTTCGAACCTGGGCATAGTCCTTCCTCCCCCCGGGCGTCCAACCTTCTGTTCTCCTGTCCGTCATTATAACATATGGCGGCGAAGTTTGCGCCGCCGGAAACCAATTTGCACGGAAACTTCCTCCGGTTTCGGCAAATCTTTCCCTTGTTTTCCGAAAAATGTCATGATAAGATGGATTGTACACTGGAAAGGGGAAAGATACACATGCATATCGGGTTTGACAATGACAAATACACGGCCATGCAGTCCGAGCGCATCCGCCAGCGCATCGACGCTTTCGGCGGCAAGCTCTACATGGAATTCGGCGGCAAGCTCTTCGATGATTACCATGCTTCCCGGGTGCTTCCCGGATTTCTGCCAGACAGCAAGGTCCGGATGCTGCTGAATTTGAAGGATCAGGCCGAGCTGGTCATTGCCATCAACGCCGACGACATTGAAAAAAGCAAAGTGCGGGGCGATCTGGGCATCACCTATGACGCGGACGTGCTGCGGCTGATCGACGCCTTCCGCGGCATCGGCCTGTATGTAGGCAGCGTGGTCATGACCCGCTGGAACGACCAGCACAACGCAGTCCTGTTCAAGCAGCGGCTGGAAAATCTGGGAGTCCGGGTTTTCCGGCATTTTTCCATCGAGGGCTATCCCTACGACGTGGAGCAGATCGTCAGCGACAACGGATTTGGCCGCAACGAATATGTGGAAACCAGCCGTCCGCTGGTCGTTGTCACCGCGCCCGGCCCCGGAAGTGGCAAAATGGCGGTCTGTCTGAGCCAGCTGTACAAGGAGCACCAGCAGGGCGTACAGGCGGGCTACGCCAAATTTGAGACCTTCCCCATCTGGAATCTTCCCCTGAACCATCCGGTGAACATCGCCTATGAGGCCGCCACCGCCGATCTGGACGACGTGAACATGATCGACCCCTTCCATCTGGAAGCCTATGGCGAGACCACGGTCAACTACAATCGGGACGTGGAAATTTTCCCTGTGCTGAAGGCCGTGTTTGAGCGCATTTACGGCGCTTCTCCCTACAAATCCCCCACGGATATGGGCGTGAACATGGCCGGCAACTGCATCATTGACGACGAAGTCTGCCGGGAAGCGGCCCATCAGGAGATCATCCGCCGCTACTTTGCGGCCCGCTGCCTGCTGGTAGAGGGGCACACCGAGCAGAGCGAAGTGGACAAGCTGAAGATGATCTACCAGAAGGCGGGCCTGAACCCGGAAATGCGGCCTGTGATCGCCGCCGCCCGTCAGCGCGCCGAGGAGACGGAAGCCCCCGCGCTGGCGCTGGAGCTGCCGGACGGAACCATCGTCACCGGCAAGACCTCCAGCCTGCTGGGGCCGTCCGCTGCACTGCTTCTCAACGCCTTGAAAAAGCTGGCGGGGATCAACAAGAAGATCCGTCTGATCTCGCCCACCGTCATCAGCCCGCTGCGCTCCCTGAAATGCGATTATCTGGGCAATCACAACCCCCGTCTTCACAGCGACGAGGTGCTGGTGGCTCTGTCCATCTGCGCCGCCACCAACGAAACCGCCGCGCTGGCCATGCAGCAGCTTCCCCTGCTGGCGGGCTGCGAGGCGCACTCCACCGTCATTCTGCCCCAGGTGGACAGCAACATTTTCCGCCGCCTGAAGGTGAACGTCACCTGCGACGCGAAGTACCAGAGTCACAAGCTCTATCACAAGTAAAGAGATGAAGCCCCTTTGGGGTTCCTTCCCTTGCTGAAACCGCGGGAAAAAGCAGCACCGGCTTTTTCCCGCGGTTTTTGTGGAAAATTTGCCAAAATTGCCATATGCGGAAAAAAACTCGCGTTTTGCTATTGCTTTTTCCATTTCTTCATGCTATAATTAATTTCGTTGCTGACATATACAAGCAGCGGCAGCAAAATGGGATTATAGCTCAGTTGGTTAGAGCGCCACGTTGACATCGTGGAGGTCATAGGTTCGAGCCCTACTAATCCCACCAGACACCGAACCCTCTTACTTTATAAAGTAAGAGGGTTCATTTTTGTATCATAACCGGCTCTTTGTCAAATGCTGGGGTGCGATGGATTCGCAGCCTGCAAAAGCGCATGACAGTCAACCTCAAAAACTCATAAAGCGATTGAACAAATCCATGCCATATTTGCCCTGCAAAGCCCTTTTTAATTTTCTTTGTTCAAAAGTTGATTATCCAGAAATCCCCTAACGATAGAAGCAGACCGATACTCAACATATGCCCACCCATTCAGGAATGAAAGCACTTCAACCTCTGTCCCCGCTGCGATTGATTTGATTTTGGTTTTGCTTCCCAGCGGGTCGTTGATCAGATTGGTTTTGCTTTTCACCGTCGCTTTTATATTTGACCACATGATTTCAAGAGGTTCAGAATAAGCCAGGCTCTGCCTTGGAATATAACCAAACCGCATGGCTGACTCGTTAATGGCGTACTGAATGAAGTAGTACTTGTCATCGCTACCGTAAATGAGGATCCAATCGTTTGTAGATACTTTTGCTTTTCCATTTGCTTCTATAAAAGCATTGCCTGTCGGCGCAGAATACACAGATATGGTTTGATCGCTTGGCCAATAATACAGCAGAGGGTGATTTTCATCAAAGTAAACATCTTTAGTGAGCTCATAGTACTTGTCATCCCATTTCTTGACGCATGAAATGTACTTATCATAGTCAAATGTGGTTATGTTGACAGATTCGGTATATTGAATATATCCTATGTTGCTATAGAAGCCGTCATCATCGCAAATGAAAATCGCTCCATTTTCATAGCGTGCGAACACACCGTCACAATAAGCAGAAACATCACGCAGAATATAACGATCTCCATCAAGCAAAAAGTTCATCCATAATTCAGAGTGATCTTCGTTCGGTTCTAAAAATCGAATCGATATGTTGGGGACATTTTGAACACCTTTGTCGCTTCTATCTTGATATGTATCAGAAACAGAAACAATAGCTTTCAGTTCCATCTTTGGAATGGCATTTTTTGTTTTAGCAAAGCATACCCATTTTCCATTGATTTGCTGAAAAGCGTATAAAACCCTTTCGTGGTTTTGATCTCTCGCTATTGCAGCGAAAAGCTGTTCGGAGGAACTGTAGGATTCTATTTCAAGTATTTTTTCGTTCTCGAAATATTGTTTTATTTCTGCAGGGAAATCATTTTCTTCTGCCATGGCAGTGCCGCAGACGAGAAGCAGCAGCAGTAGCTGGGCGATAACACGGGAAAAGGGTTTCATCCGTTTTTCTCCTTATCACAAGTTTCTATTTTATTATAGATCATTTTTTCCAAAACGCCACATGACAGTTGTAAATTTTAATCCCCCAAAATTCAGCCCAGGCCCAATGACCGTGCAGTTTTCTTTCGGCAAAGGCAATCCGCCGCTCCCATACAGAAGCGGCGGATGCATATACTCTCAATTTTCCGTTTCAAAGCCCTGAAATTCATCGTATCCCATTTCGGTCAGGTGCCGCCGATACCATGAGAAATCATAGGGCGGCGTTCCCTGAAGGTAATGGTTGCTCTGGCGGGAGCCGTCCGGCATCGTCCAGAAGATCGCCAGAAAATGCGGCTTTCCGTCTGCCGGAAGCGTACACAGTTCTGTGCTTGCTTCGGTTCCCAGCGTTTGAACGCCCTGCGCCACCGTCTGAGCCGTATCGAGGTCTTTCACCTGATAGTCCACCGTGCAGGGCGTTCCGCTGTCGTTGATGCCGTAGAGCTTCAGCCCTCCCTCGTGATCGTCCGCCATCAGGCAGACCGGCTGCTGGCTGCGCCGGATAAAGAAATACGCCAGCTTCTTGCAGAAGTAGTAGTCCACCACCGCGTCGGAGATCTGAGGCCAGCAATCCATGATGTTCCACCAGATGATGCCGGTGCGCTGCCCTTTCCGGCTGCGGAAGCATTCCACAAAATACTTTTTGGCCTCCGCCTGAGAAATCTGGCTCATCCGGGCATATTCGTCCAGATTTTCCGGCTTTTGCCCAAAGAGGGTTTCCATCTGGCTGCTCATCAGCGGAATGCGGTACGTATAGGGGCCTTTCTTTTCCGGGGAGGCGCAGTGATACAGATACATGGGATTGCCGTCCACCGGCCAGAGATGGTCGCTGCCGATAAAGCGCCGCAGGCTTTGCGGGGAATTGCAGCCGTGATAGCCCATTTCGCTGGCAAAAACCGCCGTAGCATCATGATAGAAATGGCTCTTGAAATAATCTCTCGGGCCCCAAAGATGCTGCTCGGGCGTATCCTCCTGCCGCCCGGAAACATACGCCTCATGGGAGACGTAGGGCGAGCTGGGCAGATAGGGCCGGGTCAGATCCTCATAGCGAAGCACCTCCGGCAGGATTCCCCGGGTCAGCTGATTGCCTGTCGGATCCTGCTTCATGTCAAACCAGCAGTAGTTCTGATCGCATTCGTTGTCTCCGGCCCACAAACACATGCTGGCATGCTTCCGCAGACGGCGGACGGTGACGGTGGCTTCCTGCCGCAGCTGTTCCTGCATCAGGGGCGTATTGGGGTAGATGCCGCAGGCCATCATAAAATCCTGCCAGACTAGAATGCCCATCGCGTCGCAGCGGGCATAGAAGTCGTCGCTTTCGTACACGCCTCCGCCCCAGACCCGCAGGCCATTGCAGCCGATGTCCCACACCAGATCCAGAATTTGGGGAATGCGCTTTGCGTCCTGCGAATGGAAGGCGTCCGCAGGCACCCAGTTGGTGCCCAGGACGAAGATTCGGCGGCCGTTGACCACAAAGCAGAAATCGCCGTTCCCGTTTTCGTCCAGACAGTCGTCATGAAGCAGCTGAACCGTCCGAAGACCCTGCTTCCATTCCAGCGTATCCACCTCCCGGCCCTCCCGGAAAAGGGTCGCCTTCATCTGGTACTGATCGGGCGCGCCGTACCCTCTGGGCCACCACAGGCGGGGATTTTCCAGCGTGAAGCTGACCCGTCCGTGGGTATACCACAGGGCGGTTTCCTCCTGAAACGCGCTGTCTCCGCATCGGCCCTCCACGCGAAGGGAATAAGGAAGAACCTCGTCCAGCCCCAGCTCCACGTCAAAGGCAAAGGTACACTTGACAGCACCGTTTTCCAGCATCCGGTCAATCCACAAATACACGTCCTGAATATGAACCGGCTTTTCTTCCACCAGCGTAACGGGCCTCCACAGGCCCGCGCTGACGATCCGGGGACAGATGTCCCAGCCGAACATATGGGCCGCCTTCCGGATCACCAGCGATTCGTAATTGTATTTGTGGGAATAGGCAAAGGCGGAAATCGGGTATTTCCGCGCTTCCAGCACGCAGGGATAAATATGCACCAGCAGTTCGTTTTCACCCCGCCGCAGAGAGGAAGCGGGGAACTCGTGCGGGATAAACATATTCTCCGCGTGGCCGATCTTCACGCCGTTCAGGTACACGTCGGCCACCGTATCGATTCCCTCAAAGAGAAGGGAAAACCGCTCATTCGGCTCCCTGTCGCAGCAAAACCGGCGGCCATAGAAAACATGGCTGCTTTCATATTGCCGCAGCGCCACATACTGCCCCTACTCGTAGGGCTCCTCCAGCAAGCCCTGACGCACATAATCCAGCACCCAATCGCCCGGCACCTGACCGGCGACTGCTTCTTCCGCGCCCAGCTCTTCCCACCGGGTCACTTCCCCGGACAGCTGTTCGCCCTTGCGCAGGCACAGCTTCCATTCTCCGTCCAGGCTCATCGTATATTGCTTCATCAGCGTTTTCTCCTTTATGAACTCAGTGCTTCAGCCTGCCTCGTGGTAATAGTGAACGCCGTCGTTCTGAAGCTTCTGCCGCAGCTCTTCCGCAGCCAGCCGGGCCGGTTCCCAGCCCTGTGTTTTCGCCATGGCGGCAGCCGTGCCCGCCGCCTGTCCGGTCAGAATACAGGTGCCCTGAATTCGGGTACTGGCATGAGCGATGTGATCCACGGAAATACACCTGCCGCAAACCAGCAGGTTTTCAACGGTTTTCGGCAGCAGGCAGCGGTAGGGAATGGAATAGCAGGGCTTTTTCAGCTTGCCGCCGATCGCCTTGCGCTTGCCCTGCGGATCGTGAATATCGATCATATAGGAGCCCTGCGCCACCGTATCCGGGAAAGGTACGCATTCAATGGCCTCCCGGCCCCGAAGCACATAGCGGCCTGCCAGCCGGCGCGTCTCCCGAACCCCCAGCGTGTGAGACGAGGCCATCAGGTACGCCTTTTCAAAGCCGGGAATATAGCGAATGAGAAAATCCGACAGGTACAAAATCTGAAGCTGAGCCGCCTCTTCCGCATGGCTCAGCGCCACTGCGTCCGTCGCGTCCACGCCGATGACCCGCGACATGTTGACCAGCACCTGATCCTCCCTTGCGGAGCGGTTAATCAGGATTCGTCCCTGCGGCAGGGGCACGTAATCGCCGTTTTCCTCAAAGCCCACGGTGCCCGCATAGGGAAGGCGGAAAAACTCCTCCCGGTCAATGTGAAGATCCTCGAAGGTCAGCAGGCGGTTCGACAGCCGGTCGCACTTGGAAAAATCCACGTTTTCCATGGTGAACATCATGGAGACCGGCTGCATCAGACCGCTGGCGGCGTAGCCCTGATAGGTCTCCGTCGCTTTTCCCTCTTCGAAATGCACCCGGTTCATGCCGCTGACGATCAGTTCTTCAAACACGCCCTTTTCACTGCCCAGCACATACTCCTCCCCCGCTTCGGCCATCAGATCGCCGTCGCCGGAAGCGTCGATCCAGCATTGGGCCTCCAGCGCCTCCATCCCGGACTTGGTGTGAAGGAACGCATGAACGATTCGGTTTTCCCGCCGCTCCACGCCTGCCAGCGAGGCGTGAAAGAGAATTCTGGCTCCGCTTTCCCGAGCCATCTGCAACAGCACCAGCCGCAGGAATTCCGGGCCGTTGCGCAGGGCATGATTGGCTCCGCCGTACTGGCGGTTCATGTCCTCTACCCGGGAAACGATCTCGTCGATCAGGCCGCCGAAATGTTCGCCGAGCTGCGTGGTGCGGGCGTCCAGCGGCGATACATGGCCAAGGGTCGCCATGCCGCCCAGCATCCCGCTCTGCTCAATCAGCAGCGTATCCGCGCCATGCCGCGCCGCCGAAATGGCGGCGGCACAGCCCGCCACGCCGCCGCCGATGACGGCCACCTCCGCATGGTAACGCACCGGGGCTTCTTTTGAGAATAAGATAGAATCCATAAAAATCCTCCTTTTCCGGGTTTAGCCCTTCACAGCGCCGATCATAACGCCCTTGACAAAGTATTTCTGTACAAAGGGATACAAAACCAGCATGGGAATCGAGGCGATGACGATCATGGAGTACTTCAGAAGCTCCGCCCGCTTTTCGGCGGCCGCCTGCGCTTCGACGTTGCTGTACGCCAGATTGCTGGTATTGACAATCATAATCTCCCGCAGAATATTCTGCAGGGGCAGCTTGGAGCGGTCCTGCAAATAGATCATGGAGTCAAAGTAAGCGTTCCAGCGGGCAACGCCGTAGTACAGGGCCACCACCGCCAGCACCGCGCTGGACAGCGGCAGAACGATCTGCACCAGATACCGCCATTCGCCGCAGCCGTCGATCTGCGCCGCCTCCCGGATATCCTCCGGCAGGGACACGAAATAGGTGCGCATGACGATCATGTTATAGATGTTCAGCGCGCTCGGCAGCAGAAACGCCCAGGGGGAATTCATCAGGCCCAGCGTCCGGATCCACAGATACGTCGGAATCAGGCCGCCGCTGAAATACATGGTAAAGACGCACAGGCCCATGGCGATTTTCCCGGCGCGGAAATTCTGCTGCGACAGCGGATAAGCGCACAGGATGGTAACGACCATGGCCACCAGCGTGCCCACCGCCGTATACACGGCGGAGTTCCAATAGCTGCCCCAGAAGTAATCGTACTCGACCGCGGCCTTATAGCCCTCCAGCGAAAACTGATCCGGAATCAGGCTCAGGCTGGAAATTTCGCTGCCGCCGCTGAACGACGAGGACAGCACAAACAAAAGTGGGTACAGTACCAACAGGAAAACCAGACCGAGAATCAGCGCGTCCGCCGCCAGAAAGACCCGGTCGCCTGCGGAGTAATGAATGGTGTTGCTGCTTTTTTTCAGGCTCATATGCATTCCCCTCTTACCACAAGGAAGTCTGATTCATTTTTTTCACCAGACCGTTCACAAGGCAAAGCATGACCAGATTGATGACAGCCGTAAACAGATCGATAGCGGCGGCATACGAATACTGGGGCGTGCCTGCGTTGATGCTTACATTATAGGAATAACTGCTGATAACCTCGGAAACGACGGTATTCAGCGGGTTCTGCAAAAGCAGAATTTTTTCATAGCCCATGCTCAGCAGCCGTCCGCACTGCATAATCAGCATGATGCAGATCGTCGGCAGA
Organism: Clostridiales bacterium; assembly: GCA_004556545.1. Taxonomy (GTDB): domain Bacteria; phylum Bacillota; class Clostridia; order Christensenellales; family Aristaeellaceae; genus Limiplasma. Next base: position 18,368 of record SFGO01000019.1, on the reverse strand, counting down.
ATGCCGGGAATATCAATATGCCAGATTCGTTTCATAATGCCTGCGCCGTCGATAATGGCGGCTTCATGCAGCTCCGGCGACACGCTGGAAAGCGCGACGATGTAGAGAATGGAGCTGTAGCCAAGACTCTGCCATACGCCGGACCAGACGTAAATGCCATAAAAATATTCTTTCTTGGCCATGTAATTGACAGCCGGAACGCCGAACAGGCCCAGAAATTGATTGATGAGGCCCGTGCGCGCATTGGTGAACTGGATGACCATGCTGCACAGCACCACCGTGGAAATAAAATGCGGCAGATAGCTCACATTCTGCACCAGCTTGGTATAGCGGCGGCAGGGCATATGGTTCAGGCAAAGGGCAAAAATAGGGGCCAGAGGAAACGTCAGCAGAGAATACAGATTGATGACCAGCGTATTGCGGATAATCGCCGGAAAATTATAGTACGAAAAAAATTTGCTGAAATATTTGAATCCGACCCACGGGCTTTTTTCAATGCCCCGGGTGATGCGAAACTCTCGGAAAGCGATCTGTGCTCCATACATCGGAACATATTTGAACAAAATCAAAATGGTCATGGGAATGACCAGCATCAGATAAAAAGCACCGAATTTCCGGAAATGCTTCTTCAGTCTTGCAGCTTTGGTCTGTGTCATCGGCGGGTTGCTCCTCTCAGATGCCTATGGAACGGGTTGATTCGGCGTTCGGCCAGCGGAAAGCGCTTCCTTCCGGCCGGCCGAACCGAAAGAGTGGAAAAGGGAGATCAAGCAGGGCTCGATCTCCCTTGTTTTGCGTTTACAGGGAAAGCTTACTGGAAGTAATAGCTGGTGGCCACGTCGCAGTAGTGATCGTAACCCATGGCGTCCAGCGTATTCAGGTATTCCTGCCATACGTTGTCGTCATTGATGTCGCGGGTGCCCAGGGTGAATTCGCTGATCGCCGTATTCAGGTAGTCCACAAAGAGCGTATTGAGTTCGCCGAACTCCACCGTCGTATCCTGATCGGTGCACCAGTTGATCCGCGGAATGCCGGTTTCCTTCAGGTACTTGTCGTACAGCTTGCCGTCCGCCACGCGCAGAGGCGCTTCGGCGCTGTCGCTTTCCGCCGCGTTATTGCAGTACATTTCTTCCGTGACCCAGCTGCCGACCCAGTCGGGCAGCCAGATGGCGTTGCGTTCCGTCACATCCAGCAGGGAGACGACCGCGCGATCCGCACCGGCAATGGACTTCACGCCGTCCTTCCATTCCCAGCCCTTGCCTTCCTCGCCGCCGTAGATCAGATATTCGCGCATTTCCGGGCTGTAAATGGAATCCACCCAGCGCATAACGACCTCGGGGTTTTTGCAGGCGGTGGTAATCATGCCGAAGGTGGTCACATACACCGTAGAGATGCCAGCCACAACGGTGGTGCCGTCGGCGCGCTGCATCGGCTCCAGCACCTCGTAGTCCTTCCATTCCACGGCGTTGTCCACGCCGGTCTGCATGGTCAGCACGCGGAAGGGATAGGGAGCGGCGCAGGCGGCAACCGTGACCTTATCCTTGGTGGTGGTGGTCAGGCTGCGGAAGGTCGTCAGGCTCTGGACGAAGATGCCCTCATCGATCAGGCCCTCGTTGAAGAGCTTGTTGGCATAGCGGAGACCCTCCCGGAATTCGTCAGTCTTCACATTGGAGCACACCCGGCCGTCATCGCCCACAAAGAAGTAATCGTTGGGCACGTAGCAGAAGCCGTTGAGCATGTAGAACACGGGAATGCCGGTGTTGTTATACTGGTAATGACCGGTCAGCGCGATTTCGTCGGAAGGATCGCCGTTGCCGTTCATATCATGATCCCGGAAGTAGAGGAGCATTTCTTCCAGGCCTTCCGCCGTATTGGGCTTGGCCTTGCCTGTATCCTCGGCGTACTTCTGCAGCCACTCTTTATAAACGTAGATCTTGGCATTCACGTTTCCGGCAGGAATGTAGTTGACCATCGGGAAGGAGTAGATATTGCCGTCCGGAGCGGTGATGGCTTCCCGGACAGAAGGATTCTCGTCCAACAGCTGCTTGAGGTATACGCTGTACTGATCGATCAGGTCGTTCAGGGGGATAATCACGCCGTCTTCATAATAGGAAATCAGATCCGTGCTGTTCACGCCCGTCATATAGTAGTCCGGGTAGCTGGCGCTGGCCAGCGAGGTGTTGAACAGCGTGGCTTTTTCCGCGTCCGCGACTTCGATCCAGTTCACGTGAACGCCGGTCTTTTCTTCATAATACTTGGTGGTGGCGTTGTTGGTGTAGTCGGTCTGTGTACCGGGAATGGACGTCCAGATGGTAATTTCCGTGGGCGTATCCACCACGGGGAATTCACCGTTGGGGGTGACTTCCGCCAAAGCGGTGCCGCACAGCAGGATTACCAGGGACAGAAGCAGAGCACTGATTTTCCGTAACATGGGAAAACCTCCTTTTGGTTTTGATTGGCTTGAGCCTACCAGCAGCGCATGTATTTTTCAACGAACAATTCAGCCATACCGTACATACATTTCCCTTTTTGGAACGGACATTTTCAAAAAACGTACACTCAAATTGAAAAAGAGCGCGGTTTTTGGGCCGTTTATGATAAAATGGTGAAAGAGGAGGAGAAAATGAACATGAAGACTTTCCGTGCCACCTTACGCCCGATTACGCTTTCCGTTAAGACGCTGCGGTATATGATCGTCATATACTGCATTTTGCTGGTGGCCCAGCCCTTCATGGTCTTTTTCGCCGCTTTTCAGACTCATTTCACCACCATCCTTCAGAATGAAATGGAGCTGCAATCCAGCGCCGCCACCGCCAGCGCCTCCACGCTGGAACAGGCGCTGATGGCGGCGGACGAATACACCGGCTCCCTGCTTCAATTAAAGGCCTTCGAAAACTATTTTAACGCCACCCGGAAGGATTTGCCGTCCCTGATTCTCCGCATGAAGGCGCTGATTCAGGTTTATCCTTCCCTCTACGACACGGCGCGAATCCTGAACGAATCCTACGTCTACTCCTGCAATAACGACACCATCATCAGCCAATCCTCCGGCTATCTTCATCTGGAAAGCTTCTATCAGCATACCTTCCGGCAGTACGGCTTCGACTACTCCTCCTGGAAGGAACAGCTGCTTTCCAGCAAAGAATCGTACTTATTTGTTCCGGAGGAAAGCCAGAAGAACATTCTTTATTCCAGCAGCATCGGCTACGGAACCCGCTCCACCGGGCGGATTTTCTTTCCGCTGGATTCAGAGCACCTGACCCTGGCGTTTCAATCCTTGCCCTATATAGAGGAAAGCTTCGTCGTGCTTCTGGACAGCGAGGGCCGTCTGCTTTATTCTCAATCGGAGCTCAGCCCGGAGCTTCGTGAAAAAATCACCTCCATTTTCGGCAACGCCGGGCTTTCTTCCGGCTATTCGGATCGGGAATACGTCTACTGCGTTGCCTCCACCGCCAAGCACGGGCTGAAGGTCTGCACCGGCACGCCCATCCGCTGCATCCGCAACGCGGCGTGGCGTTCCTCCCTGCATATGCTCACCAGCCAGATTCCCCTATTCCTGCTGAATCTGCTCATGATTGCGATCGTGTTCCTGTGCAGCCTGCCCCATCTGAAGGCCACGATGGAAATCATTATGCCTATTACGACGATTCAAACGCTGAATCCTTTCCGCTACATCCGTCAGGCCACCGTGAATCTGATTAACACCTCCAAAAACTACCAAAGCCTGCTGGAAGAATCCCAGCGGGAGCTGCAGACCGCCGCCGTATCCGAGGTGATTTTTTCCAAAAGGCAGGATCCGGAAGTGCTGAAAGCGCGGCTGGCCCAATACGGCATTTGCCTGTCCGCGCCCTATTACCGGGCGGCGGCGCTGGTGCTTTATGCCAGCGACGATACCGCCAGTCCCATTTCCGTCACCAAAGAGATGCACGCCCAGATTCTCAGCCTGATCCAGCAGAGCGTCGCCGACCGGCTGCAATATCTGCACATGAACACCAGCGAGCAGTTTTTCTTTGTGGCCCTGCTTTCGCAGGATGAAAACCGCTTTGAGGTTCTGAAAACGAAGCTGGCGGAGGTATGCAGTCTGATTTCCAAAGAAATGGACTGCAGCGCCGTCATGTACTTGGGCAGCGAATGCGACTGCATCTCCCGAATCTCCTACTCCTTTAAGGAAGTCCATAAAATGATCGCGGTCAGCGCCGTAGGCGGGCGGAGTCTGGTTTACGACAGCCACGACGGGCGGCGGCGATTCATTTACGATTACACGTCCGAGGACGAGCATCTTTTGCAGCAGATGCTTCAGCGGGGCGACGACGACGGGCTTCTGCGTTATCTGGACGTCATCCGGCACAAAAACCTGAAGCTCCAGCAGGATACGCTGACGTTTGAATCCCAGCTTTTATATGCCCACATGCTGCATACGCTGCTGAACTGCGGCTATTCCGGCCGTCTGGACGATGCCTGCCGCTACGCGCTGCACGACCTGCCCATGGACGAGTTTTTCACTTATCTCAAGCGCTATTATCTGGCCCTTTCCAAGCAGATTCAGGAGGATCAGGAAACCGAAACCCTGAACGAGCAGCGCCGAATTCTGGAATACATTCGCCAGCATTACATGGACTCCACCCTCTGTCTGGCCTCTGTCGCCGATGTCTTCGGGATACACGAGCGCTCCCTGCAGGCGCTTCTGCGCAATGAAACCCAGCTCAGCTTTGCCGCCTATCTGGAAAAAATCCGTCTGGAGCAGAGCATGACCCTGCTCACCGGCACCAATCTTTCCATCGCCGAAATCGCCTTGCAGGTAGGCTATTCCAACGACAGAAGCTTCCGCCGCGCCTTCAAGCGCCACTATGACAAAACCCCCACAGAGCTTCGCCAGCCCCCCGAGGGCGAAAAGCCGGATGACCCGGACTGAGGCTGCGTTAGGCAGACAAATGCGCTTTTTCTGCGGAAGGGGGCTGTCTTCTTTCCGGGCAAAAGAAAAGCGCCGGCCTTCGGATGAAGGGGCGGGTTCAGAGTGAAACGTAAATTTTGACGCAATGTTCCCCTGCATTCAAAAGGAATGCAGGGGAACATTTTTTCATTACGACGGCCGTCCATTTATCTGTTTTTCTTCATCAGATTCATTCTCGCCTTCCTCTATATCCCTCTATTATATCCCTCTATCTCTCTATCCATATGCCTCCTGCTTGCTCTGCCCGTTTCTTACTGGAACCCGATCTTCTTCATACCGGCTGCCGGCTTGCTGAGATCGATTCCTTCATCCGTGAGGTAGTCTTCCACATCCTCCACGATAATCACGCTGTTGCCGTTCTCGTCTTCCGTGCGAAGATTCTGGTTCATGATGACCTGATCCAGGACATTCCGTACAGTTCTCGCATTTGCGAAATTCGGTCTGCTGCGGAAGTAGTCCATGACGTCCAGCAAGCGGTTCAGCGCCGCATCATCTATGGAGTAGCTTTTCTTTTCCAGAAAAGATTGCGCAATGAGGCCCAGTTCCTCTCTTGTATAATCCGGGAATTCCAGTGTGAACTGAATTCTGGATTCAAGGCCGGGATTGGTGCCGAGCATTTGAACCATTTCATCCCTGTACCCGGCCAGTATTGTGCAGAACCGGCCTCTGCGGTCTTCCATTTCCTTCAGCAGCACTGCGATGGCTTCCTCGCCATAGCTGGCAGCGCCTCCATTGACCGCCGTTCCGCCTGTCAGGGAATAGGCTTCATCAATGAACAGTACGCCGCCCATAGCCTCCTCAATCTTGGCCAGTGTTTTCGGTGCCGTTTCACCGACATATTTGCCGATCAGGCCGTGCGCGTCTGTCTCGACCAGCTTCGCCTCGTCCAATACGCCTGCATCATAGAGAATCCGAGAAAGAATCCGCGCAACTTCCGTCTTGCCCGTTCCGGGATTTCCGTAGAAGCACATGTGCAGATTGAAATCCTCCATGCCCTGATTGCGTTTTGCATATGCCTTGATTTTTTTGACCATGCGTTTAACGCCGCTCAGACCGATTAGCCGTTCCAGCTCTTCTTCACCGGTCAGAATCTTTTTGGCTGCTCCCGTGGAGGCGGTGGGAAGAGGAATCTTGGCGTCCCGGATATACTTGTTGACGTCGGCCATGCCGATTTCTGTATCATCAGTGCCGACGCAGCGCAGATTCTGACACATGATCACCTGCTCCAGAATGTTCCGTATTTCTCTGGCGTTGGCGAAATTCGGGTCTTTTCTCCTGACGTCCGTAATATCGAGAAGCCTGCTCAGGGCCGCTTCGCCAATGGTGTACTTGCGCTTTCTGAGCATCAGCAAGGCAATTTCCTTCAGCTCTTCGCGCGCATAGTTGGGGAAATCAAGGATAAACTGGATTCTGGATTTTAGACCGGGATTGACAGAGAGCATCTTCTGCATCTCGTTCCGATAACCGGCAAAGATGACGCAGAATTTCCCCCGGTAATCTTCCATGGCTTTCACGAGCGTATCAATCGCTTCTCTCCCGTAATCGGTAATGCCGCCGCCATCGGCGTTATTGCCCAGCGCATACGCCTCATCGATAAACAGCACGCCTCCCATTGCGCTGTCGATAACAGCGCTGGTCTTCTTTGCAGTGGCGCCAAAGTATTCGCTCACAAGGCCGCTGCGATCCACTTCAATGACCTTCCTGGTCGGGAGAATTTTGTTTTCATAAAGAATCCCAGAAATAGAACGAGCGACTTCCGTTTTGCCGCAGCCGGGATTTCCCAGAAAGCACATGTGGATGTTCAAAGTCTCGCTATCCTTGTTCATCAGCGCATATGCTTTGATCTTCTTTATGCTTTCTTTGATTCCGCTGAGGCCGATCAGTTCATTGAGCTTCTTCTCGCTCTCGCCGATTTTCAGCAGGTTCTGCTGATTGATTCCCATCAAGCCGAAGGAATCCAGCCCGATCATCTTATCGTATAGCTCAAACAGCTCTTTCTCTGTTTTGCCGGAAAGGAAATCAGGGGCCAAAATCGACGCATCAATGTCCGCATACCTTACGGACAGCTTTTCAAGAATCATTTCTTCAAACGTGTCATCGTTGGCCGTAACGCCGTCTTCAAAGGTATAAACGCTCTTCTTGACGAGAATCGGCGCAGCCATCATCACTTCGACGACATACCACATTGTCTGGAGCATATCGAGCAATTCGTCAGAGCCATCGGAGAGCAGATCGACCACGTATTTTTTGGCGAACGTTTTTTCAAGCCGTCCCCTGCATCTATCCAGATCTTTTCGATAATCGGCATCCTCCGCAGGCTGATAGGTTCTCTTCGGCCTTTCCCGATAGGCAGTCCCGTAGATGTTGTTCTGCTTGATGAATTTCAGCATTTTACGGGACAGCTCAAGCAGCGCATTGAGAATTTCGTCCGCCAAAGGCAGAAGGGATTGATCCGGAGTCTCCGTATAAACAAGCGTAAACTTTGGTAATTGCGCTTCCGGAAAGTCCGCCTTCACCCCAACGGCAGCCAGCGCCTTCTTCAGAACCTCATCCCGTTCATCGATGGTGTCTTTCATGTTTTCAAAGGACGCCTGATATTGTTGGGAGTATGCGGTATAAATATGCTTGCGAATCTCCTCAATAGACTTATCCAGCCGTTCGCAGAACATTTCTGTTTTGGTTGCAGCGCATACATACTCCTGAATCTTGCGATAGTCAGGGAAACGCTTATCGTCCTGTGATTTCCGGATGATTTTAACTTTTTTCTTGCCGTCATCACCGGTTTTGTCCGATGAAGCTTCCCGGAAGAACTCGAAGAAGTCTCCGTTTGCTTCCGTCAAACGCAGTTTTTCGATAAAATCACGGATCTCCCGCTTTAATGCCTCCTCTTTGTCATATGGCATTTCAAGCATCTTATACCCGCAAACAGGGCAGATGCAGCTTTCTTCGCTTTCCTGTACCGCGCCGCAGCTAATGCATTTGAACTCTGCCATCTCAATCAACTCCCAGCGCTTTCTTTGCTGCATCAAGCGGCGATGCATAGAAGATCACTTCTATCTCTTCCTTGAGGTCTGCTTTCAGCAGCTCATATTTTTCCTTGCTCTCGGCGGGCAGCATGATTTTCTTTGCACCGGCATTCGCTGCCGTAACAAAGATTTCGTCTAGTTCCGTTGTAATGGGCATCATGCTGCCGGACATGACCACCCGGCCGCAGATGACCAGAGCGGGCGTCACCGGACGATTGGCAAGGCCGGAGAACAGGCCGACAACCTCAGCAACAGAGATTTCGTCGCTGACGCTGCGATTCTGAAGATCATTAAAGTACAGGCTGTAGTCGAATTCCTCGTAGGAGTTTTCACTGATCCTTCGGGCGTTCTCTCCAAAGTAGTTGAAAGCGGCAGTAATGCTGTCGCGCACACTCTTGGGCGCGTGCGCAAGGCCTTCCACGTTCCGGAAGCTGAACGTGCCTGTACCGGAAACAAGCTTGTTTTCCAGCCGATAGATACCGAGGACATTCGTCACAGACCGGCCGACGCCGTACACATAGCCGGGCTTTTCAAAATTCTGACGGATCAGCGTTCCGCCAGAGACCTCCGGCAGTTCCACGATGATCTCTTCGCCGGTTTCATCCTCAATATAGCCCAGATCAACATCGCTGAATTCGCCGGGCGTCATTTTGCGGAGCTGCTCTTTTACACGCCGCCTGCATTCAATGGCGTATTCCAGAATCTCCCGAACTTCCTCTTTGGTCATGCGTTCATCCGGATGAATGAGCTTTGCCAGCCCGGAGAAGGTTCTGCCGACTGCAATCGTATCACGGGTATTAAAGCACTTGTTCAGGGTAAAATAGGGACTGAATGAATTGGTAAAGTCATATTTGCGCATCTCATGGCAGAATTCAGAAAAGCAATCCGAAATCAAGCCATATCCCGTAGTAAACAAAGCGGAGCGCAGCTTGGGAGTCTCCCATCCAGGCAGGTAGGCATGGATTCTGTCAAAGAAAGCAGAGTCATTATTGAACGCCTCCGGGAACGGCTCAAACAGATTGGTGGTGCGCATCATATCAGCGACGCTGCGGAACGTATTGCCTTCAAAGGCGATGGAAGCATCGGAGCTGATGGAGTCAGCGCCTCTGGCGAAACTGCCGTTGGCCATATAATTCTTCATAATCTGAACCATATCCCCGGAGGCCTGCGTGATGCCCGCCACCTCGTCAAAAGCAATGCAGTCCCACATTCCTACGAGGCCAATGCGGTGGGTGGACATATTGTAGAACATGTTAGAGACCGTCGTGGTACCGCTGCTCATCAGGATGGAGTATGGGGACAGTTCGCTGTACACATGCGATTTGCCCGTTCCGCGGGGGCCTAATTCCACCAGATTATAGTTTTTTTGAGTGAACGGCACAAAGCGAAGCAGATAATGAAACTTCTCCTTCTGAGACAGTTCATTCGGTTCATAACCGGCAGAACGGAGCAGAAGATCCATCCACTCATCGCGGGTAAAGAAAGCGCGCGCTTCCCTGATCTCGTCCATGTCCAGATTGGGCATCTGAATCGGTTTGAGGGAAGAAATGACAAACGGGGAATCATACCTGGATCTCTTTTTCCGGCTCTTCTTTTTGCGCTTCTGGTTGCCGAAAATGTCCTCTTCAAAGTCTTCTTGACCCTCATCATCCGTATTGAGGCCCACATACTCAATCCTGACGATGCACCAGATACCGCCAACCAGCAGTTTTTCGTTGTGCACTACCAGATCAGAGGGCACTTCAAAGGGATCCAGCCTCAGGTTGGTAAAGCGGGCAACATACTTATCCTCCCGTTCATCAAAAACGACCGTGATCTTGTCAATAATCGTATGCTGTCCATTTTCCTTGATCTTGGACTTGACATATTCGCTCTGATCCGGGCGGACATAGTTTTCGCTCAGGATACGCCGAATCTTCTGAAGTCCGGCCTCGACGGCTTCCTCATCGTCAGTCGCGCAATACATGCCCAGCAGGTACTCAAGTACATAAGTAGGAACGTTTGCGCCCTTTTTCATCAATGCTGTCAAATCCTTCCTGACGACCTTGCCGGGAAAGTGTTCCAGCAGCTTCTCATCAAAAGCATTCATGAACCGTGTTCTCCTTCTCCGTCCCTTAGAAATCAAAGTTGAATGTACCGGCAAACGCCAGCTTCGCGCGGAATGGATATCTGGCAACCACTTCATAGTCATCCTGTCCGCTCTCACGAATCATCAGCTCATACTCGCTGCCGCTGTCGTCCCGCGTATTTAAGCTGAACTGGATGCGGTCTGCAGAGAGCTTTCCATTGCTGATCTCTATCATCTGCCTGTCATTCAGGACGCGGCCGAGAGCGTCGATAAAGAACAGTTCAAAAGTGCCGTCTTTGGGCGCGCCTGTGCCGCTCATCACGAAGCTCATGCTGAAGATGCTGTTCGTGATGGTGTAGTTCAGGTTTGCCGGGCGGAATGCATCGAAGGGGGTCGATTCGGCGACCTTATACATCTCCTTGGGAGACTTTCGGGCAACCTTCCTGCTGCGAGCGCCTTCCGTCTTCGCACTTTGGATGGTGGCTCTGGTTGCTTCGGCCAGTTTCAGGAATTCAGCTCTGGAAGCAGAGGTTTCGTCCGTCTCCACCGCGCGTATCGGATGGCAGACAAAGTATACGATCTGCTTGTTCGCGGCCATCACATTCAGCAGTTCCAGCGCTTTCTCCAGGCGGTCAGCGTCCAGGTTTACGAACGGGTCATCCAGAATCAGGAACGGCTGTTCTTTCTCAAACAGCGTATCCACCAGCGCAAGCCGCATACAGAAGTCAATCATATCGCAGTAACCTGTACTGTACCCTTCCGCGACATGCGTTTTGCCGTTTTCTTCAATGCTGACATTGAAGTTGATATCCAGCAAGCCTCTGACGGCCTCGTTGTTCAGCCAAAGCTGCATATAGCTGTTGAACAGCTGCTCAACCCTGCTGAGATACCTGTTTGCGAGGTTTTCCTTCGCTCTTGTGATGAGCTGGATCGTTCTTTTCAGGATACCGAGGGCGTTCTGCGCTTTCTGCTTCTGCTCATACAGCGCATGAATTTCCTGAAGAAGATCGGGGTACTTTTCCAAGGATTGATCCGCCAGGCGGATAGCGTCGCTCTTCTGCGTATATTCAATGAGCAGTGCATCTCTGTGTTCTTTCAGTCTTTCGACCTCTGTCCGCAGCCTTGCTTCTTCCTCCCCTATGGGAGCTGCTGCATCCGCAGGCCGGTGCTCCGCTTCCACAGAGGCGGCTTGTTTTTCAAGCTGCTGTTTGGCGGCGGCCTTTTCCGCAAAGGCATTCACCCTGTCGTATATTCCCGCAAGCACTCCGCTTTCGTCAGGAGAAAAATGGCCAAAGGAGGCCGCAAATGCGCCGACTTCTTTTTCTGCCTGATCCAGACTTGCTTTCTGACGGTTCAGCTCCACTTCGGCGTCCTTGAGCTTGGCTTGCGTCTGCACTGCATGGCTGACATCGGTACGGGCGGCCGCCAATAGCGCAGGCAATTCATCGCCGGTATCCTGCATGTGAATGGCAGCAAGCTTTTCAACGAGCCGGCGCTTCAGCGCGTCAAGCTGTCCCTGATTTCTGGCTTGACGGGCTGCGGCTTCTTTCAGCATGGCCGCATGCTGCTTATATTTGCTCAGAATCGTTTCAGCTTCATTCAGGGCCTGCACAATATGATGAAGGTCCGTATCCAGATCCAGCTCGGCAAGGAGAGCGTTCGCGCTTTGAAGATATTGTTCGAGCGCCTCGGCAGTAGCCTGCTGCGCTTCAGCCAGAGCCGCTGCCTTGGGAGATTCGGGCAATGCCAGATATTCTGCGGTGGTTTCGGACTCTGCGATAAACCGCTCGAAGTTTTTGTCAGCGGTTTTCATCTGCCCTTCGGTTACGATATAGGTATTCAGCTTTCCATGCAGGAAGGCAAGCGCATCCTCCAATGACAACCCGTCAATCTCCGGATACTGTTTATCCAGCTTTGCTCTGGCCTGACTGACCGCTTCGCGCTTGGCCTCCACCAGTTGCAGCTTTTCCTGAAGCTCCGGCATGCGGGGAGAATCCTCGCAGGCAAACTGTTCTTCCGAAATTTGGGTGTCAGCAACAAACTTGCTCCGGCTGCGAACCGCAGACTGCAGCTTGTCCTTTGCGATCTTATAGTCCGTTTCCCCAGCGCGAAGAAGGTTCATTGCCTCGGACAGGGTTTTGCCTTCGCATATCGGATAAAGCTCATCGACAGCAGCGCGCTCCTCACTAATGAAAGCAGACTGTTCAGCGATGAAGCCCAGAGCGCTGCGCAGCTCCGACTGCTTCTCACGCAGCCGTCTGACGACAACCGCCTGCTCCATGATCTGGGCAATGACTGCCTCCGACGCTTCACTGCCCGACCGGCTCCAGCGGGATACCCATGCGGATACCTCGCCCCCATCCGAATCAATCACAGATTGGTGTTTGCTGAGCTCCTGCTCCAAAGAAGCAATATCCGCCTGTTGTCTGGTCAGCTGCGCCTGAAGCTCCGCCTTTTTTCGATTGACTTCCTGACGCTGAGCGTCCGCCAGCCGATATGCCTCATAAGCCTGCGCTTTTTTCTGATAGGACTTCTTGCCGTTTGCTCCAACCATGCACAGCAGCAATCCGGCAGCGGCAATGGCCGCCAATGCGGGCATCGCCAAAACGCCAAGCGCAGCTCCCGCGAGGATGAGCAGAATGCCTATGACAATCAGAGCCGTTCCGGCCGGTTTCTTCGGCTCATCGACAACATCCAGCCGGGAGCTTGTCACTGCTTCAAGCTGCTCCAGCGATGCCGACAGGCTGTCTGCTTTGCTCCTTTCACCCTCCAGCCGTGCTTTGATTCCCTGTGCAGCCGCCTGATGCTGAACCGCATTCCGCTGCTTGTTCAGCATACCGGCGCATTCCTCCGCATCCGGAAGCTCGCCGGTTTCATCAGCAAGCAGTGTCTCTTCCTCCTGCGTCAGCGCCATAGACGGAATCGTTTTCTGCTTTTCATCGACACGCTGCTGGATTCGCTGCAATTCCTCCAGCTTAGCAATAACCGGACGGACATGGTCATCGTCAAATGCCTTTTGGCGTTCAAGCTCTGCCTGAAGCGCATCGACTTCGCCCTCCAGCTCTTCGTAACGCTTCTTTTTCTCTGCCCACGCTTCTGCTTCCCGCTGGATTTCCGCTTGCTGCTCCGTTTCCTGCTGCGCCAAATCACGTTCTTTTTTCCGGCAGTCTTCCAGACTCCGGATAGCCGATTCCACAGCGGCAGGACGATACTTTTCCTGCGCGGCAAGTTCAGCCCGCAAAGCGTCCAACTCGGCTTTCAGCTCAGTGAAACGCATGGTTTTGCTGGCCCATGACTCCGTTTCGCGCTGGATATCGCCCATTTGCGTTTCCTGCTGATGGAGCAAATGCTGAATAGAGGCGCGGGAATCTACTGCCGTCTGTAATTGATCGGCGAAACCGGGAATTTTCTCTGCGGCGGCTTGAATCAGTTCATACTCTTCCGGTGCGTCGGGAGTCGCGGCATCGGCAGTTCCGGCGGTGATGATGCCCTGAATTTCACCGTAGATGCTCTGAATTTCATCGAGCTGAGCAGACGTGGGCAATGTGCCGCCGTGCCTTTCGACTAAGGCGGCATATTCCTTGGTGAATGTGTCATACGCGCCTTCCAGCTGATAAATTTGCGTTTTCAGAGAGGCAATAGACTGTTCGTGCCGTTTCATCTGGTCGATTTCGGCGTTGGTCGGCACATGGCCGCCAAGTTCCGCCTCAATGGCGGCCATTTTCCGCTGAATGGCGGCGATCTGTCCGCGCAGGTCTTCCAGCATCTTTTTTGCCGCCTCGCGCTTCTTTTCTTCGCCGGATACGGCATCCAGCCGCTTATTCTTTTCTTCCAGTTCTTTTTCCATTCGGCTCAAAAGAGCGTCGATTTCAATGATACGTTCTCTGGCAGCGTCCTGTTTGGCAATATCCAGCTCCAGCTGGTCGCGGAGCTGTTCCCGCTCAGAAATCTGTCGGGCAATGTCGCCGAGCTGCCCTCTGGCGCCGGTCTTTTCATACACCTTGACCTGCTGAGTCAATCGGGCAATTGCTCCGTCGAAGGCGGCAACATCATTGGCCTGACTCACCAGCGCGTTCAGACGGGTATGGATGCTGCTTGCGGCTCCATCCATGGCCAAGCCGTTCTGATTGATGAATACGCTGCGCTGGAACGCACTGGCATCAAGGTGGAACAAGGTCTCGCCGATCTTATCCGGGGAGATTCTGGCTGTGGTTCTCGTATCCAGGTTGATGATTTTCACTGTGTCAAAACGCGGCGTTTCACCAAAGGTACGGATAATCCGATACCGCACGCCCTCGGACTCAAAATCAAGAGAGCCGCCGTAGCTGCCGCCCTGCCATGGAAGGTAGCGTCTCCGTTCGTTTTCCGTGATGTCCTTGCTGCGGCGGGTATCGTACCCGTACAGCATGGCTTTCAGAAAGGCTGCCATCGTCGTTTTGCCCCAGCCGTTATCGTGGAGAACCACGTTCAATCCATCCCCAAAGGTATAATCGTACTGATGCAGACCGCCAAAGTCATCCACATGCATGCTGATCAGTTTCATTCTGCGGACACCTCCTTCCCGCTCAGCGCGTTCCATCCGAGACTGATTAAACGGCTGCGCTCGGACTCGCTTAACGATCCATCCTGAAGCGCCAGTCTCACGAATTCACTTCGCAGTGAAATATCGGTTTCAAACGATTCCTCATCAATGTCCATCACTGTGTTGTCATAGACTTTTGCAAAGAAGATTCGGCTTTGCAGCTGACCTTTCAGCGCATCGCTACTGATCGTCAGTCCAAACGCGGAACGGCCAGTCAGCGTGACGCGCAGAAAAGTGTCGCGCTCTACGGAGCGAATCAGGTGGTTGATCTTCCTGAGAATTTCTTTTTCATCGTCTTCGGGAAGAAGTTTCAATTCTACCGCCTTAAACGCATACTTGCTGTCACACATAACCCTGAACTGCCCGAGCTTGTCCTCTGTCCATTCCATCATTTCATAGCCGTACTGAGCGTCTTGAGCGTCTTCAAACCCGGTAGGCTCAAAGGACGGAATGACATTATTTCCGGGCATACCGTTCAGAACGTAATGCCCTGCAGTATCCCGGCTTACAATCATCGCGTCATTGTCTCCAAGCTGAAGCTCAACAGCGTTGTTTTTGACCCGCAGCGCAATCCGGTCGTCCAGGTACGAATCCTGCGCCTGCACATTGATCAAATGCAGATTCTCGGGAATATCGCTGCGATAGGAAATGCGCTTATACTCGCCTGCGTTCACAAATGCAAGCACAACGATCGAAGCCTCGTTCCGAATCGCCTGGAAGAAGGTATCGATTACAGACTCCGTTACACGTGCCTGTCCAAAGCACTGTCCCCACAAGGCGATATAGGCAGCGTTGCTCTGGGACGCTTTATCGATCAGATTCGCGTACTTTTCATTTCTGGCGGCTTGCCATGTGTGGGATTGTTTCCTATCAAGCTGCTCTGCCGATACTGCGCCCAAACGCAAATCCGCGCAGAGGAGCATCTTAATGACCTTGCCCGTCAAAGCAGAATGCACCTTCAGCGGAGCCGCATTCATGGCTGACGCTTGTTCTTTCTGTAAATCGAAGGCTTCGGCCTTCGTCTCAGAGGCAGGCCCTTGCGGAGCGAACGTCACAGGAGATAGTTCTGACACAGGAACCGCCGGTTGCGCTATAGCCGACACGGTCTCAGCAGGCATGGAGCATGCTGTTGTTTTTTTCTCTTGCTTGCCTGCCTTGCTGTTTTGCACGTTCAGAATGATCGACTGCAAGGCCTTCTGCGCATACGTCGCCTCGATGCCAAGGTACATGCCGCCATATTCATATTCGTAACGGCAGGGGATGGATTCCCTCTGAAGCTGCGCATAATACATCTGAAGCATTGCACTGTCTGATCCCTTGATTCTGATGGAATCAGCGTAAAAGAATACCTTAGCAATATTTACGCCAAAGTAATGGATAGCGGTATCGATGTTATTCGAGGCAATCTCAAGGTGCTCGTCCTGACCAGCCAGTTTCCTGAGAAAAGCGTCTACCGAAGCTCGTAGTTGTCTTGTCTTTTCGATTTTTGATTTGTAATCCATACTTTCCCTCCGCAGCGTTAACCCGTATGTTCCGTTAGAAATCAAAGCCCTTAGCAAACGCGATATCCATCGTGAAATCCATCTGCTCTGCAGCCGTTCCGCAGTGAATGCCGCCGTCTTTTTCATGCGTACATTCTCCGGCAGGGCCGACAAGGCATGTCCGCTCCGATAGCGGGGGCCCAGAGACGTGCAGTATAGGATTCGCTATGCAGTCACCGTCTGTGATCGCACTGCGATCATCCAGCTGAACAATGTGGTCGGAAACAAGGCTTTATCGTAAAAGTTAAGGTAAAGGTATCATAAAGAAAGACAAATAACTCGCAAACCGATAAAGTGTCATGGATGAAAATACACACAGGAAGCGAATCACACGTCCAAGAAAAAGTATACAACAGAATGACTGAAATTGGAAGACAATCGGTGCGGAAAGAGGGAGAGATTATTCCAGAGCAGAGCACCTATTCCTTTGCCGATTTTCTTCGAAAGGTTGTCAGCGCCTTTGCGCGTAAAGGAAGCAAAGTGGAGTGCGTACAGACGGCCAACGGCTTCGAATTCGCAAACCGGTTTTCTCCCTCAAAGCGCGAAATCAAAACCTTTTTCGAACAAACCGCCTTTGACCTGGGCATACGGCCCAAACGGCTCCACTCTTATACGCCCCGACGCAACGGCAAAGCAGCGCACAGCCATCGGGAAGATCAAAAACGCTTCTACGATTCCCATCGCTTCTATTCTCTCACCGACTTTGGTGGGAAACTCTCGCCCCATGCGCCTTCGCTTCTGGCGCTTTTCTCTTCAGCCTCTGTCCCTGTCCAATCTGTTTGGCAAACCTTCATTTTTCTTTTTTGATTTTTCCCCCTGTTTTGGAAACGCACAAGCCCTTGCCTTTGATCCCTTTTCAAAATGTGCGTTGCATTCCCGAAGAGGAACCCTTATAATGATTTCAGTACTCCTTCCCTCTGGGAGGACGGAAAGAACAGGAGGAAAAATCAGTGAAAAAAGCGTTGTTTATCGGCGGCACGGGAACAATCTCCAATGCAGTCAGCAAGCGCTGCCTGGAAAAAGGCTGGGAACTGTACCTGCTCAACCGGGGAAACCACCCGCTGCCCGAAGGGGCCAAATCCCTCTGCGTGGATGTGAACGACGAAGAAAAAGTCCGTTATCTGCTGGAAGATATGCATTTTGACGTGGTGGCGGATTTTATTATTTTCACCGTCGAACAGCTGGAACGGGATATCCGCCTCTTCAGCGGCCGAACGGACCAATATCTTTTTATTTCTTCTGCGTCTGCTTATCAGAAGCCGCCCGTGAATCCGCTGATCACCGAATCCACCCCGCTGTGCAATCCCTACTGGGAGTACAGCCGCAATAAGGCCGCCTGCGAGGATCGGCTGATGAAGGAATACCGGGAAAATGGCTTTCCCTTCACGGTGGTGCGGCCTAGCCATACCTACAGCGAGCGCAAGATTCCGGTGCCGCTGCACGGCAATCACGGCTCCTTTCAGGTGGTGGAACGGATCCGTCAGGGCAAGAAGATCATCGTGCCCGGCGACGGCACTTCTCTGTGGACGCTGACCCACAGTAATGATTTTGCCAAGGGCTTCTGCGGCCTGATGGGAAATCCTCACGCCATCGGCAATGCCTATCATATCACCTCCGACGAACGGATGACGTGGGATCAGATCGTGCGGGCGACGGCGCAGGCGCTGGGCGTGGAGGCGCGCATTGTTCATATTCCGACAGATGTGCTTGGACGGCTGAACCGGGAATGGGTCGGAGCCATGGCGGGGGACAAGTCCAACTCTGTCTGGTTTGATAATACCAAGATCAAACGGGAAGCGCCGGAATTTGTCTGTACCACTCGTTTTGATGAGGGGGTGCGGGAAGCGCTCCATACCATATATGCGGATACCAGCCTGCAAAAGCTGGATCCGGCTTTCGACCACTGGTGCGACCGGGTGATCGCTCAATATGAGGCGGCCATGGAAACGCTGCCTGCCTTTGAGGGATAAAAAGTAAATCGAAAAGAAGCCGCCGGAAAAATTTCCCGGCGGCTTCAGAGTGTCAAAAAAGTGGAGGTGCAGGAGGCACTGCTGCCACTCAATCGTCGCGGGGACTACTGCCGTAGTCCCCGCTCGTTTCGTGACACACCTGCGGGTCGCTAACCGCCTGCGGCGGTTGTGCCCACCGGGCGACCGGTGAACTTTTCAAATTCTATTTGAAAAGTTCAGTCTGCCAAAGGCAG
>SFGO01000118.1 GCA_004556545.1 Clostridiales bacterium | reverse complement strand
TGACAGCCGTCAACCGAAACGAGGATTTGGCACGGCAGTGCCAAAGACGACGATTGAGGTTGCGGAACAGAGCCCCTAACCTTTGTGCCGCAGCACTTTCCCCGCAAACCAGCATAAGGGTGCGCAGCACCGAGGACGAGGACAGCCCGAAGGGCTACCGCAGTTCGAAGCCCGCCACGCATGGCGGGGTGGGCCGCAAAGCGCTGTTTGCGGGCAACAGCGGCCAACTTGGGGTTTTTCGACAGGCTGAAAACCCTCTGTGAACTTCCGTCACAGAGGGTTTGAATAGATCAGTTAAACAGATCCCGCAGCTTATCCCGGAAGGATTTGTTGCCTTCGTATTCCTTGCCGGTCATGCTTTCTTCCAGCTCCCGAAGAAGCGTTTTCTGCTTTTCCGTCAGCCGTTTCGGCGTTTCCACCACGACCGTCAGGATCAGATCGCCCTTCACGCCGGTTTTCAGGCTGGCAATGCCCTGCCCGCGAATGCGGAACTGCGTGCCGGTCTGCGTGCCTTCGGGAATCCGCTGTTTTACAGGCTTTTCCAGCGTAGGCACGTCGATTTCCGCGCCCAGTGCCGCCTGCGTAAAGCTGATCGGCATTTCCAGCAGCAGGTTGTTGCCGTCCCGCTTGAACAGCTTATGGGGCTTCACCGTCACGGTAATATACAGATCGCCCGCCTGACCGCCGCGCATGCCGGGCTCGCCCTCGCCGCGCTTGACCAGACTCACGCCGTCCTGAATACCGGCAGGAATCCGAATATTCAGCGTCCGTTTCCGCCGCACATGGCCTGTGCCGTTACAGGACGTACACTTGTCTTTAATGATCTTGCCTTCGCCGCCGCAGGTGGGGCAGGTGCGGACGGTCACCATAAAGCCGCCGCCTGTGCGCACCTGGCCGGAGCCTTTGCAGGTGGGACACGTCTGCGGCTGGGTTCCCGGCTTTGCACCGGTGCCGCCGCAGGTGTCGCAAAGCTCGCTGCGGAAGAAATCCACCTGTTTTTCGCAGCCGAAGGCCGATTCCTCGAAGGTAATGGAGATGCGATGCTGCAAATCATTGCCCTGCACAGGGCCGTTCCGACGGCTGCCGCCGCTGAAGCCGCCGCCAAAGAAAGTATCAAAGATGCTTTCAAAGCCGCCCATGCCGCCTTCGCCGCCGAAGCCGCTAAAGTCAAACCCGCCTGCGCCGCCGCCCATTTGAGGCCCGTCAAAGCCGAACTGATCGTAGCGCTTCCGTTTTTCAGGATCGCTCAGCACCTCGTTGGCCTCGTTCAATTCCTTAAAACGTTCCTCTGCGGTCTTGTCGTCCGGGTGCAGGTCGGGGTGACATTCCTTGGCCTTTTTGCGATACGCCGATTTGATCTCCGCGTCCGTGGCGTTCTTGGAAACGCCCAGAACCTCATAATAATCGCGCTTTGCCAAAAGCTCACCTACTTACATTCAATCAATCGTATAACAGCCGAAGAGGGCTTGGGGGCAAAGCCCTCAAACCCCCGGTATGAAGTGCATCATACCCTGAACGGCCTCCGGCTGTCCGTCCGCCGTTTCTTCGATCCATGTTTTTTCTAAACCTTTTCACGTGGAAGCTGTCGAGGTAAATCCGCCAGCTCCAACGCGAACCGGTGTCCAGGAGCACTGCCATCTTTTCCTTTTCACGCGGAAGCTGTCTGAGTAAACCCGCCAACTCCAACGCGAACCGGGATCCAGTGGCACTGCCCTCTCTCCCTTTTCACGCGGAAGCTGTCGAGGTAAACCCGCTAACTCCAACGCGAACCGGGGTCCAGGGGCACTGCCCTCTCTCCCTTTTCACGCGGAAACTGTCTGAGAAAACCCGCCAGCTCCAACGCGAACCGGGGTCCAGGGGCACTGCCCCTGGTGGTTATTTGACTTCGGCGTCCGCGTCGATGGTGCCGTCATCGTTGACCTGAGGGCCAGCGCCTGCGCCCGCATCAGCACCGGGCTGCCCGCCCTCCTGCTGATAGAGCTTGCCGAAGATGGCGTAAACCTTCTGGCTCATTTCTTCCATCTTGGCCTTGATGGCCTCGGCGTCTCCGCCTTCCTTCACCTTCTTGAGCTCGTCGATCTCGTGCTGTACGGTTTCCTTGTCCTCAGAAGAGAGCTTGTCGCCGTTTTCACGCAGCTGCTTCTCCATCTCGTATACCATGGTGTCGGCATGGTTGATGGTCTCGACTTCTTCCTTGTGCTTCTTGTCCTGCTCGGCGTACTGCTCGGCTTCCTTCACGCGCTGGTTGATCTCCTCTTCCGTCATGTTCGTGGAAGCGGTAATGGTGATCTTCTGCTCGTTGCCGGTGCCCTTGTCCTTGGCGGTCACGTTCACAATGCCGTTGCGGTCGATGTTGAAGGTGACTTCGATCTGAGGCACGCCACGGGGAGCGGCGGGGATGCCGGTCAGCTGGAAGCGGCCCAGCGTCTTGTTGTCGTAAGCCATGGGACGCTCGCCCTGCAGCACGTGGATTTCCACAGCGGTCTGGCCGTCGGCGGCAGTGGAGAATACCTGGCTCTTGGAGGTAGGAATGGTGGTGTTGCGTTCGATCAGCTTGGTGAAGATGTGGCCTTCAGTTTCAAGGCCCAGGCTCAGGGGAGTCACGTCCAGCAGCAGAACGTCCTTCACTTCGCCGCCCAGAACGCCGGCCTGAATGGCGGCGCCTACGGCAACGCACTCATCGGGGTTGATGCCCTTGAAGGGCTCCTTGCCGGTGATCTTCTTCACGGCAGCCTGCACGGCGGGAATACGGGTGGAGCCGCCCACCAGAATGACCTTGTCGATCTGCGCGGCGGTCAGGCCGGCATCCTTCAGGGCCAGATTCACGGGGTCGATGGTCTTTTCCACCAGATCGTGGGTTAGTTCATCGAACTTGGCGCGGGTGATAGTGATATCCAGGTGCTTCGGGCCGGTAGCGTCGCTGGTGATGAAGGGCAGGTTCACGTTGGTGGACATCACGCCGGACAGGTCGATCTTGGCCTTTTCGGCAGCTTCCTTCAGACGCTGATAGGCCATACGGTCCTGACGCAGGTCGATGCCGTTGTCCTTCTTGAACTCGTCGGCAATGTAGTTGATCAGCCGCTCGTCGAAGTCGTCGCCGCCCAGATGGGTGTCGCCGTTGGTGGCCAGCACTTCGAACACGCCGTCGCCGATTTCCAGAATGGAGACATCGAAGGTGCCGCCGCCCAGATCGTATACCAGAATCTTCTGGCTGCCTTCCTTGTCAAGGCCGTAAGCCAGAGAAGCAGCGGTAGGCTCGTTGATGATACGCAGCACTTCCAAACCGGCGATACGACCCGCATCCTTGGTGGCCTGACGCTGGCTGTCGCTGAAATAGGCAGGCACGGTGATGACGGCCTGCGTCACGGTTTCACCCAGATAGGCTTCCGCGTCGCTCTTCAGCTTCTGCAGGATCATGGCGCTGATCTCCTGAGGGGTGTAGGACTTGCCGTCGATGGTCACTTTGTGTGCGGTGCCCATTTCACGCTTGATGGAAATGACCGTCCGGTCGGGGTTGGTGACGGCCTGACGCTTGGCGATCTGGCCCACCAGACGTTCGCCGTCTTTGGTGAAAGCAACCACAGAAGGAGTGGTGCGCGCGCCTTCCGCATTCGGGATAACGGTAGGTTCGCCGCCTTCCATCACGGCGACGCAGCTGTTAGTCGTACCAAGGTCGATACCAATAATCTTAGACATAATCAAAATCCTCCCAAAATTTGTTTCAAACTGTATGTAGTAAGTGGGACGAATCCCACGGGTTGTCCGGAAAAACTTTTATTCGGGAACGACCTTCACCATGGCGTGGCGAAGAACGGTTCCTTCCAACTGATACCCTTTCTGAAGTACCTGGCAGACGGTGCCGGGTTCGCCGTCCTCGGGCGCGCCCTGCATCACGGCGTTCTCCAGATTGGGATCGAAGGGCTGACCCTGACGGTCAATGACGGTGATACCGCGTTTGGTGAACGCATCGCACATCTGGCGGTAAACCATCTCCACGCCTTCTTTCAACGCGGTATCGGAAGAATTTTCTGCCGCTGCGATGGCTCGTTCCAGATTATCCAGAACCGGCAGAAGCGTTGCGGCAAAGTTCCGGGTGCCGTCGTCGTAGGCTTCCTTGCGCACGTTCTGATTCCGGCGGCGGAAGTTTTCGAAGTCGGCCTTGACCCGCTGGGCCAGATTCAGGTACTCTTCCTGCTTGGCCAGCGCGGCTGCCAGCGCTTCGGCGGCTTCCTCCTTCTGCGTATCCTCGGCGATTTCCTCCCGGGCGGCTTCCTGCGTCGCTTCTTCGTCGGACGCGGCTTCTACTTCCGCTTCCATGGTTTCCAGCGCTTCGTTTTCGCTGGTGTTTTCCGTTTCGGCGTTTTGCTCTTCCATGCGTTCGCCGCGCTTCTTCTTCGACAATTCAGTCACTCCTTCTCTTTGCCCAACAGCTCGCTGAGCTGCTTGCCCATGGCGTTCAGCACGCTGAACACGTGGCCGTACTGCATTCTTGTGGGGCCGATCACACCGATGGTTCCGTGGGTGTTGTCCCCCAGACGATAGGTGGCGGTCACCAGCGAGCAGTCCGAAAGCTCGGGGATACCGGTTTCCGGGCCGATGCGCACGGTAAAGGCCATTTCGCTGTGATCCTCCAGCAGCTTTACCAGCTGATCCTTGGTTTCCAGTACGCTGAGGAAGTTTTTGGCTTTTTCCACATCGTTATACTCCGGAAAGTTCAGGATGTTGCTGGCGCCGCCCAGCGCCAGGCGGGATTTTCCGCCCTTGCCTTCCGCCGTGTCCATGAAGTTCATGATTCCGGCGAGAAGCTCGCGGTTTTCCTGCATGCCGCCCTGGATCTCCTTCAGCAGGTTCTGTGCCTCGCTGAGCGTATGCCCGCTCAGCTTTTCGGTCAGCATCCGGCTGATGGCATAGAGCGTATCAGCGTCCATATCCTTGCCAACGTCCACTACCGTATCCCGCATGATGCCGCCGTCGGTCACGATGACCGCCAGCGCCGACACCGAGCTGACCGGCACCAACTGCAGATTGCGGATCCGCAGCTCCGCTCCCTTGGGAGTGGTCACCAGCGCCGTATAATGGGTCAGGCCGGAAAGCACCTGCGCCGCGTGGCTGATGACGTCCTCCATCTGATGGGTGCGGTTGGAAAAATACTGGCAAACGCTGTCTGTATCATCGGCGGCGATCATTCCGCGCTGAAGCAGCTGATCGACGTAAAGACGATACGCCTTGGCGCTGGGGATCCGTCCCGCGCTGACATGCGGCTGGTCCAGATAACCGAGTTCTTCCAAATCGCTCATTTCATTGCGGATGGTCGCGGAACTCAGGCCCATTTCGTACTTCTTGGAAATGGTGCGGCTGCCCACGGGGATCGCCGTCAGGATATAGTCGTCGATAATCGCCTGCAGGATGCGGAACTTTCTTGCGTCCATCATCATGCTGTCGCAGCCTCCTTTCACAAGGTTCCGTTTTTGTTCTTGTTAGCACTCAGCGTCATCGAGTGCTAACATGGCATATCATATTCCACTCCCCTAGTTTTGTCAATAGGTTTTGCACTTTTTTTCGGGAATTTATGATTTGTTCATAAGTGGCTGAAAGTGTTTTACCATAAAGGATTGCGGTCATCAACGCTCCGTCCTTGGCGGGAGGCCTTTCCCGCCCGGATTTTTTCCTTTTCCATCGAAAGTGCCCCCTGCCTTTGCCCTAAAAAGCTTTTTCGAAAAAACTTTTGCCCCTTTTCAAACGTCTTCTTTATCAGAAGAAAATTTTTTCTTCTCAGAGTGTCAAAAAAGTGGAGGTGCAGGAGGCACTGCCTCCTGCCAGGGTTATAGGGGCGGAGCCCCTAATCCTTGTGCCGCAGCACTTTCCCCGCAAACCAGCGTAGCGCTGTTTGCGGGCAACGGAGGCCAACTCGAGGTTTTTCGACAGACTGAAGCTGCGAATCACTTCGCAGCTCAGCCTGTCAAAAAAGGTCGCGAATCGCGGCCTTTTTTGATATAATAGGTGATAATAATAGGAGCAGGTGATGAAGATGCTGAAGAGAGAACAGGAA
>SFGO01000018.1 GCA_004556545.1 Clostridiales bacterium | reverse complement strand
AACAGCTTGCCGCAGCCATTGCGGGTGCAGCGGTAGTATTCGATGTTGCCGTCCGCTGTGCAGGTCGGATCCTTGGCCTCTACCTTTGTCAGGGCATGCAGCCACGCGGGAAGGGTCACGGCGCTCAGCGTCGTTTCGATCTTTCCGTCCGCGTCGGAGAACAGCTTGCCGCAGCCATCGCGGGTGCAGCGGTAGTATTCGATGTTGCCGTTTTCTGTGCAGGTCGGATCCTTGGCCTCTACCTTTGTCAGGGCATGCTGCGCGGGAATCAACACCGCTTCTGGCAACACACTCTTCACTACTCGATTGTCAAGAATAGCATATGTCTTACAAATACTGCACTGCCAATACAATACGTTCCCCTGAGTATTGCAGGTCTCCGGACGAGCGGGGTGCACAGATCCCAACTCGCATTGCGAAGCAGTTTGTGTATATTTCACTTCAGTATTACTATTATCTATTATTTTAGTGCCGATGCAGACGGTTACATTCGTTCCTGCCACACCCCATTCAGATTGATCATCATATCTCTTCACCGAACCAGCCAATTCTAAGGAAGAATTAGACGTATTGTGAATATTTACCGTAACTTTTCTATTCTTATTGGAAAACTGATTGGAAAACACCGAGTGATTACGATATGGCGCAACACGGCTGTTTCCGATGTTGATCAGATTCAGGGTGATATCTTTTGCTCCGGCACCTTCGCTGTATCCAAATCGTATAGCCGTAGCCCATTCTCTTGCGCTGATATCTACATCCTTGAATGTCACTGTGTACGTCACAGGTTGTGTAGCCCACCATGCATTGTAAGGAATCGAATAGAAATCCAAACAGGTATCCACATTTCTGCTTGTTCCTGTGATGATATACGGCCCCTTATACGAAACAAATCCTTTATTCTTTTCCTGATAGCCGTTTGGATAAATGTTGATCTCGTTCTCTCCATCCAGGCTCAACGTCACAGTCTCCTCCGCCATCGCCCCCGCGACGAACAGGCACAGCAGGCAGCAGGCAGCAAAGCAGCAAAGCAGCAGCGCCATCCATTTCTTCATGGTTTTTTCCTCCTTTTGATGCGCCGACCGGCTGCGCGGCCGGTTCATGATGCGCGTTGCCTCATTATACCTTATCCCCTCCCCGATTTTCAAGGGACGGACGCCATTTTTGAGGCACAAACGGCATTTTCAATCGCCAATCTCCTGTTGAACCCAAAGCACAGGGGGAAAGCGCTTCCCATGCGCCCGACAAAATGAAAGCGCCCTGCGGCGCAAGGGCTTTCCGGGCAAAGAAAAAACGCTAACCTTTGTATCAAGATTAGCGTTCTTTTATGGTCTGGGTGAGAAGATTCGAACTTCCGGCCTCTTGAACCCCATTCAAGCACGCTACCAAACTGCGCCACACCCAGTCACTTAGCGTCCCTCGCGGAACAGGATTGATTATATAACACTTTGGGTAATGTGTCAACCCTCTTTTTTCAATTTTTTTGATTTTTCTGTCAAAAAAGGAAATGCCGCTTTGAAATGGGATGGGATCAGGATTCGATCCCATTTCCAAAAGCCTGAGAAGCAGCAAAAAACGGAGCCACCTGTTCCCCCTGGCAGGGGAACAATGGCTCCGTCTGACGTTTATCTGCCGGTTTCCAGAAGCTCCTGAAGCCGGGCAAGGCCCAGTTCGTCGTACTGATAGACGGCGGTTTTCCACACGGTATCCGGCAGCTCGTCCAGACAATAGGGGGTGGCCATGGCGGCGGCGATCACCTGAGCGCCGGACGCAGCCAGCGTCCGAACCTGCCCCAGTACCCGAGGCAGATCGGGCTGCGGACTCAGGCATACCACTACGGTGCGGCCCTGACAGGAACGAAGCGTCTGCTCATCCAGCAGAAGGCCGCCGAAGGCTCCGCCAAAATGCCCGGCAAGCCGTTCCGGCCCGCAGAGCGCCAGCTGATCGCTGGCGTAGGAAGCAGCCCGGTTGCTGCAGCCGAAGAACAGCGTCTTTTCGTCCATAGCGGGAAGCGCTTTTCCCTCCGGGGCATGCAGGACCCGTACCGCCTGTCGAAGGATCGTTTCCGCAATGGCCCGGTGCTCGGCACAGCCGATCACAGCAGGATCCGTCAGCGGATTCAGCGCGCTGCGGCGCTTCAGCTCGGCAATGCGGCGATAGGAAGCCTGCGCCTCGTCCATAGAAAGCCGTCCGTCCTGCAGGGCTTCCACGATCAGGCCGGCCGCTTCCCGCTGATAGGCCTCGGTGTGGCAGATCAGCGTCATGTCCACGCCTGCCTGCAGCGCCATCAGCGCGCCCCGGGCGGAGCCGAACTGGCGCTTGATCGCGTCCATTTCCATGCAGTCCGTGACGATCAGGCCTTCAAAGCCCATTTTTCCCCGCAGAAGGCCCGTCATGACCTTGCGGGATACGGTGGAAGGAATGCGTTCCGGCTCCAAAGCCGGGAAAACCACATGAGCGGTCATCAGCGCGTCGATCTTTTCCGCAATGGCGCGGCGGAAGCTGACCAGCTCGACCTGTTCGATTTCGTCCAGTGATTTGTTCACCACGGGAAGCCCCAGATGGCTGTCCGTTTCCGTATCGCCGTGGCCGGGAAAATGCTTGCCGCAGGCGATTACGCCCGCCTCCCGCAGGCCGCGGGCATAGGCTGCGCCAAAATCCGCCACCTTTTCCGGGTCGCTGCCGAAGGACCGGACGCCGATCACCGGGTTCTTCGGATTGGTGTTGCAATCCAGAATGGGCGCGCAGTTAAAGTTCACGCCAACGGCCCGAAGCTCCTGCCCCAGCATGCGGCCCACCCGGAAAGCGTTCTCCGGATCACCGGCAGCGCCCTGCGCCATGGCGCTGGGTGAAACGGAACCCAGCTCGCCCAGACGGGAAACCGTCCCGCCCTCTTCATCCAGCAGGATCATCGGTGGAAGCCCTGTTTCCATGCGGATGAGGCAGTGCAGGAACACGCACAGCTCCCGCAGCTGCTCCGCGCTGCGGATGTTGCGCCGGAACAGAATCACATTGCCGATTTTGCAGTCCCGAATCAGCTTCTGAAAGGATTCGGGGACGGTGTACCCCTCAAAACCTGCCACCAGACGCTGACCGGCCAGCAGTTTCAGTCTTTCGTCATTCATCGTGTTTACTCCTTACCGGCGGCTCTTACAGCCGCTCCAGAATCTGCCGTTTGGCATAGTCCTCAATGCCGAAGCAGGTGGCGTGATCCACGCCGATTTTGGCGCCCCGCACCACGCTCAGAGCTTCGTAATAGCGCAGATACTTGAAGCTGGTGGAGTGCTCCGCCAGCCAAAGCTCCTTTATGGCTTCCTTCCAGACGGGAAAAGCCTCGGTCACATCAAAATAATAGTAGGGCTTAAAGCCGTCGGCGTCCTCCCAGTTTTCCGCGTAGAGAAATTTGGTGATAGGCGCCCTGGGAAGCTCGTGCTCAAAGGTGGGCAGCGAGGCGAAGAAAATCGCGTTGTCGGTGATGCGGCTGGCGGCGATATGATCCTTGTGCATGCTGTTTTTCCAATGGTACAGAACGGCGTTGACCTGATATTGACGCATCAGCCCCGCCAGCGCCAATTCCTGCTCCTTGGAGTCGTACAGCTCGCCGTCCGGCGTATCCAGCACGATGGATTCGCCGCCGATTTTTTCAGCGAACTTTGCCGCGCATTCCACATTGTATTTCCGAAAGTCCGGGGTCGTCCAGCCTGCGGGCGTTCCCCGTTCCCCGGCTGTTAAATCGACAATGACCACCCGATCGCCCTGCATGGCGTGCTTGGCCAGCAGCATGCCGCAGGTCAGCTGCGCGTCGCCGGTGTGCGCTCCTACCGCCATAATGGTTTTTGCCATAAGCCGTTCTTCCTTTCCATTGTCTGTTTTTACGAATCACGCAAATATGCGCCGTCGGCGGTCAGAAGGTGTCCGCCGTGGGCGTGTGCCAGGGCAGCGGGAACCAGCCCCGGGGCGCGCGCTCCTGTAAATCGACGGCAAAGGGGTTCAGCAGCAGCTCGTGCATTTCCCGATGAGTCAATTCCCATGGTGAGTCGCCGCCGTCCGCCACCTGAACTGCGCCGTCTTTCACCGTCACCGTGACGGTTTGTCCGTCAGCTCCCAACGAAAGAACGCCGTCCGCCAGCGGCACGTAACGACTCTTCAGCGTCAGCAGGGCTTCGAGGACGGGCCGATACCGAAGAATCTGAATTTTCTCGCATGGGGTCATGTCCATCCCCTCGGCATAGCGGTTCAGACAGGCCAGCAGCGGACGGTTCCAACCGGGAATCGTTACCGTCAGACGATCCAGCTCGTTTTGGCAAAACCACGCCTTGACCAGCGCTTCCGGCGGACAGCCTTCGATGGCGGCCAGCTCGGAAACCGACGTTTTTTCCATATTGGCGATCACATAGCCGACGAATGCACCGTTTCGGTGCGCTGCCCACGCGCCGCAGCGGTAGGACGCGGCGGCCGCTGCAAAACCAAAGGGTTTCCGATCGACCCAACAGGGCAGGCTTTCCTGCAGCTTCAGCGCCAGCGCCTCGTCTTCCTTGCCTGTTTCGATGGGGGTGAAGGAAAGACCTTCAGCCTCCACGTCCGTCATAGCCTGCCGGACGGTAAAGGGACGGAAGGAGGCGTGATATTCATACCCGCCGGGCTCATAGCCGAAATAGGCATACCGCTGCCGCCGTCCGCCCAGCATGGAAATATCCACGCCGCTTTCCCGCATTCGGTTCAGGGACAGCGCCATCAGCTTTTTCATATGGCCTTCGCCCCGGGCCTGCGGATGGACACTGACGGTGCCCACATAGCCTGTCTTGAGCGTATATTGGCCCACATGCATGCTGCCGGGCAGCGTACCGATCATGCCGCGAATGCCCTGCTCGTTCACTGCCAGCAGATGATGCCTGGCGCACTCTCGGCCCTTGGCATATTCCTTGGGAAGCAGGGTTTCAAAGTCGAGCGTTTCGTCTTCTTCTGAAAAAACCATGCTGCCAAAAGCGGCCAGTTCCGCCTGCTCCTCCAGCCGGGCGATGCGATATTCCGTCACAAGCGTTCCTCCTTGAAAAAAGGGTCTTTTTTTATAAGACGTTACATTTCCACCTTACAACATTCCCTGTCAAAAAGCAATGACGATTTTGAACTTTTTTACCGCAAAAATAATCCTTGTATCATCCGGTCAAAAGTGCTATACTATTTTTCCCTTTGTGTGATCGAAGGAGAAAACCTCTGCGTCGCCGCATGTTTGCCGCAAAAGAAAACGCTTTTCTTCCGGATAAGATAGGCGCGTTTTTTCGGTTGGTCCGGCGAAAATTTGCATCTCTTTTTTCCGCTGAGCGCCGCCCGCGCCCTTTTTCCCGCGAGAATCTCTTCCCGCCGGGCGCGGCCGCGAAACGCCCATGAACCCAGAGCGCTGCATCCGATTAAAGATGCGGAGGTACATCTCTTCATGGAAACACCCACTCTTCCCGCCCAAGAATGGGCAAACGAAAAACAGCATCTTGCAGACACCCTGCAGATCGTCCGCAGCGAGCGGCAAAAGCTGGAAAACGATCTGGGCATCGTGGACGGCAACGACCGGCTGATTCAGGTATTGGACAACGGCAGTACCGACGCGGAGGTGCAGCAGTTCGTCATCCGAAACAAGCTGCGCAGCCTGCACCAGCTGCGTCTGAGCAGCCGTCAGCCCTATTTCGCCCGGTTGGATTTCATGCCTGACCCCGATGCACCTGTGCTGGGTCACCTGAAGGCCGGAGAAAAAAGTTCCATCTATCTGGGCCGCTGGGGCGTGCTGGAAACGCCCTCCTATCAGGTACGGGTCGCGGACTGGAGAAGCCCGGTCGCCAACCTGTACTATTCGGGACAGATCGGCCGGGTCAGCTACGAGGCTCCGGACGGCAGGGTCGAAGGCGAACTGAGCCTGAAGCGCATGTTCACCATCTCCGACGGGCAGCTGGAAGACATGCAGGACACCGGGCTGGCCGGGCAGGAAAAATACCTGACCGACGCGCTGAGCCAGATGACCTCCGCCCGGCTGCGGGAGGTCGTCACCACCATTCAGGCGGAGCAGAATACGGTGATCCGTTTCGACGCCTTTTCGCCCCTGTGCGTACAGGGCGTAGCGGGCAGCGGCAAAACCACCATCGCCCTGCACCGGATGGCATGGCTGCTGTATCAGCTGCAAAAAACGGTGCTGCCCCAGCAAATGCTGATTCTGGCCCCCAACCCGCTGTTTCTGAGCTACATCAGCCGGGTATTGCCCGATCTGGGCGTAGACGACGTGCGCCAGACCACCTTTCCCGGCCTGTGCCGGGCGCTGATGGGCAAGCGCATGCCCCGGCTGATGGAAAGCGCCCGGCTGCCGGAGCGGCTGCAGATGGACAAAGCGCAGCGGGATGAGCTGGACAATGTGCTGCGCCGCAAGGGGGCGCTGTCTCTCCGGGCGGAGCTGGCGGAATTTTTAACGGTCTGGGAGCATCAATGTCTGCCGAAGGAGGACATCAAATTTCTGAGCCGGACGCTGATGACCACAGCTGAAATCCAGCGGTATTTTTGGAAGGAATTCCGTCATTTTCCGCTGGAAAGCCGGGTGCAGGAAGTCCGTAAGGTGCTGAAAAAGCGTCTGGCGCGGGTCTGCGAAGAAACGCAGGCGGCTCTGGAGCGCAAGGTGGACGAAATGGTGCAGAAGCTCATGCGGACCGTCGCCGACTGTCCCGGTCGAAGGGCCCGGGCTCGGCTGTACTACGACTCGCGGGATCAGCGCATTCAGGAATTGAAAGACCGGCAGAAGGCCTTTCTCAAGGAATTCGACGGGCTTTGGGGCTCCATGGAGCTGCTGACCGTCTACGGCGCTTTCTGGGAATGGATGGCGGAAAAGGACGCCGCCAACGAGGCCGTGCTGACGGCTACCCGTCCCGCGCTGCAAAAGAAGCAGGCGCAGGCGGAAGACCTGCCCGCCCTTTTGATTCTGGCACAGGGATTGTACGGGCTGAACCGGATGAATGTGCGTCAGGTCGTGGTGGACGAAGCGCAGGATGTTTCGCCGCTGGAGGTGCGCGTGCTGCGGGAGTTGTTCCGCACCGATGCCTTTACGCTGGTCGGCGATCTCTGTCAGGGCATTTACGGCGACGAAGGCATCCGCAGCTGGGAAGACCTGAGCGCGGGCATCTTTGAAAAGCCTGTGACCGTTACCCGGCTCGGCACCGCCTACCGCAGCACTGTTGAAATCATGGAGACGGCTTTTTCCGTCATTGCCCGTCACCCCGTCGCAGGCGAAGGCGCGGCCCGGCCTGTGGAGCGGCACGGCGAAAAGCCCTTCCTGATTTCCGTGAAAACCCCCGCCGAGCGTGCGTCGGCGGTCAAAAACGCCGTCCGCCGCTGGCAGGACGAGGGCTTTGAAAACATCGCCGTCATCGTAAAAACCGGCAAAGCCGCCGCTCAGCTGCAAAAGGCGCTGGCCGCGCTCGGCTGTGAAGCGCGTTTGGTGCGTCAGGGAGACGACAGCTTTCAGGGCGGCGTGCAGGTCATGGACGCTTCGATTGTGAAGGGACTGGAATTCGACTGCGTGCTCATCGCCGATGCAGAAGCGTCCCAGTACCCGGACGAACGCTTCTATGCCAAGCTGTTTTATGTTCTCTGCACCCGTCCCCTGCACCGGCTGGGCTTCGTCAGTCTGGGCGAACGAACCGCCCTTCTGACAGGAGCCGAACTGCTTCAGCCCGAAGCAGACGCGAAAGCCGCTTCTGAAAAGAAAAAGGGCGGTGCGAAGGAATGCTGAACATAGAAAACTATCTTTCCAGCCTGCTGACGCTGCTTCAGCAGAACTTTGGCCCCCGGCTCGTCTATGTCGGCCTGCAGGGCAGCTATCTGCGGGGCGAGGCCACCGAAAACAGCGATATCGATATCATGACAGTAGTGGACGGCCTGAGCATCTCTGATCTGGAACAATACCGCACGCTCGTTTCCTCGCTGGAAGAGCCGGAAAAGTCCTGCGGCTTCATTTGCAGCAAAACCGATCTAAGTCACTGGAATCCGTTGGAAATCTGTCATTTGCTCCACAGCACCCGGGATCTTTTCGGGCGGCTGCGCCCGCTGGTTCCTTCCTATACGGAACAGGACGTCCGGTCTTACGTGAAGCTGAGCATAAACAATCTGTATCACGAGCTTTGTCACCGTTTCATTCACGGGGAACGCGGCAAAACCATCGCCGCCCTGCCCTCCCTCTACCAAAGCGCCTTCTTTCTTCTGCAAAACCTGTACTATCTGGAACACGGCCTTTTTCCGCAGACGAAGGCGGAGCTGCTGCCTCTTCTTTCCGGCAGGAACCATTCCGTGCTGAAATGCGCCATGACCTTCAAGGCGGACTCCGACTTTGACTTCCATGACTGCTTTGAGCTGCTGTTCCTCTGGTGTCAGGAAACCCTGACATCCCTCTAAGACAAAAGCAACCCGGCGCTTGAGCCTTTTCGGGGCCATGCGCCGGGTCGTTTTTGAATGGCGGTTTTGATTACACGCCGCTTGCACCGTAGTTGGCCAGTACGCGGGCCGAGGGATCGTCCACGTTGCAGCCGGGCCACTCCCGGTTCGGCATCCAGAAGCCGGAAACCATATGGGCCTGACCGGGATAGTACTTTTCGAAAAGCTGGCGGTACAGCAGGCTTTCCTTGGTGAAGGGCCGGGCAAAGTCGTATTGCTCGCATCCGGCGCGGAATTCTTCGTCCGTATAAAGGGACTCGGCATAGGCTTTCAGATCGTCCACCATGGAATGCCCCACCGCGTCGCTGAACGCGGCCTTCTGCCGCCAGAGGATCTCATCCGGCAGGATGTGATCGTCGGCAAACGCCTGACGAATCAGGTATTTGCCCATGTCGTGGCGGTTCATTTTCAGCGCCGGGTCAATGGCCATGGCATAGCGCACAAAGGCCAGATCGCCGAAGGGCACCCGGGCCTCCAGCGAGTTGACGGAGATGCAGCGGTCCGCCCGCAGCACGTCGTACATGTGCAGCTCCCGGATGCGCTTTTCCGCCTCATGCTGGAACGCGGCAGGGTCCGGCGCGAAATCGGTGTACTTGTAGCCGAACAGCTCATCGGAAATTTCGCCGGTCAGCAGCACCCGAATGTCCGTGTGCTCGTGGATGTACTTGCACACCAGATACATGCCGATGCTGGCCCGGATAGTGGTGATGTCATAGGTACCCAGCAGCGCCACCACCGGCTCCAGTGCTTCCAATACGTCCTCTTTGGTGATGATGACCTCCGTGTGGTCGCTGCCGATGAAATCCGCCACCTTGCGGGCGTATTTCAGGTCGATGGCGTCCACGTCCATGCCGATGGAAAAGGTGCGCAGCGGCTTTTTCAGCTTGCGGGCGGCGATGGCGCACACCAGCGAACTGTCCAGCCCGCCGCTGAGCAGGAAGCCCAGCGGCGCGTCCGCATCCAGCCGTTTTTCCACGCCTGCGGTCAGCAGATCGTGCAGGCCCCGGCAGACGGTATCTTCCTCCGCCATCAGGTACTGATCCACCCGGGCCGGGTCGGCGTAGCGGACGAACGCGCCGCCCGCCCAGTAGCAGCCCGGCGGGAAGGGCAAGATCGTCTCGCACAGGCCCACCAGCACCTTGGCCTCGCTGGCAAAAATCATGGAGCCGTCTGCCAGCGTGCCGTAATACAGCGGGCGGATGCCGATGGGATCCCGGGCGGCAATGAGCTTGCCTGTTTTCCCATCGTACAGGATCAAGGCGAACTCCGCGTCCAGCACCTTGAACATTTCCAGACCATATTCTTCGTACAGGGGCAGCAGAATCTCGCAGTCGGAATCGCTCTGAAACGCGTACTTTTCTTCCAGCCGTTTTTTCAGCGGCCGGAAACCGTACAGCTCGCCGTTGCAGACCACGCTGCTTCCATCCCGTTCAAAGGGCTGCATGCCCGACTCGTTCAGGCCCATAATAGCCAGCCGGTGGAAGCCCAGATAGCCGCAGGGGATCTCCGTCATCCGGGACATATCCGGCCCCCGGGACAGGGTACGGTCAAAATGTTCCTTCAGCGTCTCTACCGGGATCGACTTGCTTTCCACACCAAAAATCGAACACATAAAAAAGCACCTCCAAAGTTTCCCGCGGCATCGTCTGATGATTTCAGGACGAATGCCGCGCTCCGTGGTGCCACCTGATTTGCTTCTTTGACGGGTTCTGACAAACCCCGGCCGCTGTAACGGGCAGCCAGCCCGCCGCCCCTACTTGCGCCGCAGCGCTTTCAGCTTGGACTCGGAAGGGTTCTTTCACCCAGACCGCCCGCGGGCTTTTCAGCTGCCGCCCGCTCTCTTTGGGCGCGGTTTCCGGGGTACTTTGCTTCCTCAACGCTTTCCATCATATAAAAAGGCAAGGGTACTCGACGCTTTCGCGTGTCAGGCACCCTTGCCTTGATGGAAAGTATACAACGGGTCGTTTCTCCCGTCAATGGGACAGATTGTTTTTTTGCTGTTTTACAAAAGCGGCTTCATTTCGACCAACCGATACCCTTCCGCTTCCGCCGGGTCGTGGGTGACCAGTACCACGGTTTTGTTTCGGGTATACTCCCCCACCGCGTCCTGTACAGCCTTTTTGGTGTCCGCGTCCAGACCCTTATAGGGCTCGTCCAGAAACAGCACGTCGAACGCCGCCAGCAGCGCCCGGGCAATCGCGGCCCGCCGCTTCATGCCGCCGCTGAATTCCCGCACGGGCCGGGAAAGGCTTTCCTTCTCCAGCCCCAGCCGAAGAAGCAATGTTTCCGTTTCTTCCGGCAGGCTGCCGCATACGAAGCGAATGTTTTCCGCTGCCGTCAGGTGTTCCAGCAGCCGATCCTCCTGAAAAACAGCGCTCATGCGCAAGCCTTCCAGCCCCGTGATGCTGCCACCGTCCGGGCGTTCCAAGCCCATCAGGAGCCGCAGCAGCGTGGTTTTTCCGCAGCCGGAAGGGCCCATCAGGCAAAGATGCTCCCCCGCTTCCACGCGCAGCGAAAAATCCCGCAGCACCGGCTTGCCGTCGTAGGCCTTGCTCAGCCGCTCCATGGCAATCATGCGCAAAGCCTCCTTTCGACCAGCTCCGTCAGCAGGGACAATAGCTTTTCACAGCCCACGCTCAGCAGCACAATGGTCAACGTCCAGCAGAACAGATCAGGCGTTTCCAGATAAACCTTGGCCTGATAGAGCTTTTCGCCGATGGAGCCGGAGGGCATGCCGATGACCTCCGCCGCCACGCCGCTTTTCCAGCACAGACCGATGGCGATATTCATGCCGGAACGCAGGTACGGCATGGCTGAAGGCAGATAAACGCCCCTTAGCCGCCGGGCAAAGGGGACCCGGAACAGTTTGGCCATTTCCAGAAGCTGAGGGTCGGTGTGGCACAGGCCGGTCAGCGTATTCTGATACAGCACCGGGAAGGCGATCATCAGGCTGATGAGGATGGACAGGTTCCGGCTGGGCACCCACAGAAGCGCCAGGATCACAAAGGAGGCCACAGGGATGGCCTTCACAGTGGCGGTCAGGGGGCTGAGCAGCTGCCGCACCCAAAGGTGACGGTAGCTGAGCACCGCCAGCAGCAGCGCCAGCGCCAGACTCATAAAGAAGCCCAGCAGAATATGCCCCAGCGAAAAGCCCACCGATTGCCAGAACTGGGGCTGCCACAGGAGCTGAAAAAAGCGCCGGATCGCCTGAAGCGGCGATACCAGCAGAATCGGTTCATCCACCCATCGGGCGGCGGCTTCCCAGCAAAGCAGCCAGAAGGCCGCCGCCCAAAGGGGGACGGAGCGCTTTTTCTTAGCGCTGGAAGTAGAAGGCGTCATCCGGCAAAGCGCCGCCCACGGACTGAGGATTCTGGTCAAAGAGCACCTTCAGATAACCGGAAAGCTGCTCCTTCATTTCCGCCCCTTCGATAAACACGATCTGGCAATAGGGCAGAGCCTTCTGAGCCACGGCCTCGGGCACGATGTCAAAGACGGCGATCAGCTTGGCGGCGTCCTCCACGTTGGCGTTCACATATTCCACGGAAGCCTTGTAACCATCCAGGAATTTGCTGACTTCTTCAGGATGCTCGGCTACATAGTCGGTACGGGCAATGACGATGCCGGTCAGCATGGCGCTCGGCTCGTCGCTGCCTTCCTGCAGCTTGGCCCATTCGGCGGTCAGGTCCAGCGCCACATGGACGCTTTCCTGCTTCATCTGGGCGGTGGTCACGAAGGGCTGGGGCAGCACGGCCACGGAGCCTTCGTTGCTCAGAAGCGCGGCCAGACATTCCGCATGTTCGGACTTGTATTCCACGGTCACGTCCTTTTCGGGGTCGAGGCCGTTGCCCTCCAGCAGGTAGTTCAGCGCGTACTCAGGGGTAGCGCCCTTGCCGCTGGAATAGATGGTGCGGCCCCGCAGATCCTCAAAGGACTGGACGGTCTGCTCGCCGTTTTCCACCACGTAGAGAATGCCCAGCGTGTTGATCGCCAGCACCTGCACCTTGCCCTGCGTGTTGTTGTACAGCACGGAACCCAGATTGGCGGGCACGGCGGCGATATCGATCTCGCCCTTCACCAGCTTGGGGGTGATCTCGTCGATGGCGGAAGCAATGCTGAAATCATAGCTGGCGGCTTCATCGGTCATCAGCTTGCTCAGGCCCATGGCGGTGGGGCCCTTCATGGCCATCACCCGGGGCAGGGCTTCGGTTCCCTCGGCGAAAGAAACGGCGCACACGGACAGCGCCATGCAGGCTACCAGCAAAACGGAAAGCAGCTTTTTCAAAGCGTTCATATCAGATATTTCCTCCTGTCAGTTTGATTTCTTGTTTAGATTGGGTCAGATTGGGTTGGATCTGGACTGCACCAGAGCGCTCTTGACCTGTACGCCGGGCAGATTGCCAAGCTTGCCGGTCATGGCCCCCACTTGATCGTTGGTGCTCCGGACGATCAGGCAGATCACGGCCTGCCCCCGGGACGGGCTGGGCACGCCCATGCGGCCGTCGATCATGGCCGCAAAAGAAGACAGAATTTCATTAACCTTCGGCACAGACTGCCGGTCCTCGATCACAACGCCCACGAAGCCCAGACGTTCTTCCGACACCCGGGACGCCCCCTTTGCTCAATGCTCCATAAATAAGAAAAAACCGTCGGACGCGCCTGTGCGTCTACGGCTCTTTTCGTCGATTCAGCATAGAATTCCCCCTCCCTCTTCTTGGACGTTGACGCATCCCCGCCCGCAAATAAGAATGATGTTTCCGCAGCTGGCCCTCACGCTGCCGCTCGGGTTTGCCGCTACGTTCAGTATACCCCTTTTTTCGCAAAATGAAAAGCCCGGACGAAAAAATGTCCGGGCCAGCGTGTCAAAAAGCACGAAAAAGGATGGTATTTTCATCCATCCTTTTTCTATTTTCGATTTTTCCTTACGGCAGTTTTTCCACGGCCACATCATAGGCGATTTTCAGCTGAGGATCGTTCATATCGCCGATGTCATACATAACGTCCTTATTTTCCTCGGGCATTTCGGCGATCACATCCGGCGTGATGCCCTTGTGATGCACCTCGTTGCCGTTGGGCGTGAAGTACTGGGCCACGGTCAGCTGCATGCCTGCGCCCCGGGTGCCCACGGGCAGCACATACTGCACCACGCCCTTGCCGTAGGTGGTCACGCCTACGATGGTCGCACGGCCGTAGTCCTGCAGGCAGCCGGAAAGGATCTCGCTGGCGGAAGCGGAATTTTCGTTCACCAGCACCACCAGCGGAATATCGTTCTTGCCTTTGTGGAGCTGATAGGTCTCCTCGCTGCCGTCCCGGTAGCGCAGGGAAGCCACCGTGCCGTCCTCCAAAAACAGGTCGGCTACCTTGACCGCATCGTCCACCCAGCCGCCGGGATTATCCCGCAGGTCGATGAGAAGCACCTTCGCGCCCTCGTCCAGCAGCTTGTTCATATGCTCCTTGAACGCCGTGGAGCAGTCGCCGCTGAATTCGTACAGGGAAATATAGCCCACGTCATTTTCCAGCATGCAGGAATTGACGTAGTTCACATGCACCTGCGCACGGTTGATGACGAAATCCAACAGCTGGCCGTCCCGGAGCACCTGCACGTTCACAGGCTTGCCCACCTCGCCGCGCATGATGTCCACCGCGTCCTGCAGGTTGGTGGCGGTCACGTCCAGATCCTCCACCTTGGAAAGAATGTCGCCCTTGCGCAGTCCGGCTTCCAGCGCCGGGCTGTCCAGAAAGACCCGGGTGACGGTGCAGATGCCCGTCTGATAATTGGCCATGATCTGAATGCCCACTCCGGCGTAGTTGCCCTCGTCGTCGGCCCACATCTTGGCATAATTTTCCGGGGTATAATAGAAGGTGTAAGGATCGTCCAAACCGTAGAGCAGGCCCATGGCCGCGCCGTCCAGCATTCCTTGGTCGTCCGGCTCCTGATAATAGTACTGATCCACGATCTGCTTGATCTCGTCCAGTTCTTCATACTGTTTGAGCCGCTCGTATTCTTCCCGGGAAATCGTGACCATCTCGCTGTCGGAGGCCGCAGCCCCATCGCCGGTCAAAGCGTCGGTGATGGTGGTGGGCAGCAGAGAACAGCTGGTCAGCAGCACCAGTATCAGCGTCATCAGCACCGTCAGCTTGCGGGTCTTGGTCCATTTCATTCGCTCACCCCGTTTCCATATCATTCGGAAATCACAGAATCTCTCTGGGCTTTTCCTGTCCGCAGCGCTTGAGCTTGTACAGGATCTTGAACGTGACCGCGTCGTCAAAGTGACGCAGATCCAGCCCTGTCTGGCGCTGCACCTTATCCAGCCGGTACACCAGCGTATTGCGGTGGATGAACAGCTGCCGCGCCGTATCGGAAAGGTTCAGATCCTTGCGGAAGAACATTTCGATGGTCTGCAGCATCTCTTCGTTGAAGAGCTTGGCCGTTTTGCGGTTGAACAGCAGCGAATGATACCGCAGGCTGTCCTCCCGGGGCACGCTCATCAGGAAGCGTTCCAGCATCAGGCGGCTGAAGAGGAAAATATTCTCCTCCGGGTTGAACAGCTGGCCTACCTCGATGGCGCGTCTGGCCTCGGCATAGCTTTCGCCCAGCAGGGCCAGGTTATTCTTGCTTTCCCCAACGCCCGCGGCCATATTCAGCGCCGTTTCCTCCATCAGCGTCTCCTGCACGGCCAGCACATACTGTTCCAGCTCCGCCGTGCCGTCGATGCCGTCCATATCCTTGACGAGTGCCGCCTCCCGGCGGTTCATTTCGATCAGCACGTCCGTTTCGCCCAGCGGCAGCAGCTCGCCCAGTGTTGTGTAGGCGCTGGCCTTGTCCGTGTCTTCCAGCCGGAACACGATGACGCAGCGGTTCATTTCCACCGGGATCTTGTGCTCCGCCGCCCGGGAGACCAGCTCCGCGCCGGTCAGTTCCTGCCGCAGCGCCTTGCGGTATACATCGGAGTAGCCGGAAATGGAAAGACTGCTCTTGAGCAGGCTCATGACCATGGCATCCGCCAGACAGAGGACATCCGCCGCGCCGGGTGCGGAGGCCTGCGCCGCCAGATACAGGGAGGGATGAATGTCCAGAACCCGCACCAGCGCGTCGCCTACATGATGGTTGATGCCGGACGCCAGCGCGGAAGCGGGCACGGTCAGGGACGGGCCGTCCTCCGGCACGATGCAGACGCCGTCCGCGTCCAGCAGACGCAGAGGAAGACTCAGCTCCTGAAAAACTTTTGCGATTTTGCGAAGATACCGCTTTTCAATATACACGCGAGGGTTGCTCCTTTCCTGTTCCGGCCTGCGCCGGAAAGCCCGAAGGCCGCATTCATTATAGCGGATTTCGACGAAAAAGTACAGTCAAAACCCTTTGGAAAAGGAGCGGAAAACGTGTAAAAACATAGGAAGGCCCATTTGTAACGCATCGCTGCTGGGCACTCATTCCCCCGCTCAGACCGGATAGTCCTCCAGTCTTTCGATATCCGCGCCCAGAAGACGCAGCTTTTCCGGCAGATTCTGGTATCCCCGCTCGATATGCCCGGAGGGGTCGCTGAGCAGCGTTTCGCCCTCCGCCATCAGTCCGGCCAGCATCAGGGCCGCTCCGGCCCGAAGATCGGTGCTGCGCAGGCTGGTTCCCCGAAGCGGGCAGCCGCCCTCCACCAGCGCCACGTTGTTCTCGACCCGGATGCGTCCGCCGAGGCGGCACAGCTCGTTTACGTGCATGAAACGGTTTTCGAACACTGTTTCGTGAATCAGACTTCGCCCGTGGCAGTGCAGCGCCACCACGGTCATGGGCGCCTGCATATCGGTGGGAAAGCCCGGATAGGCCAACGTCCGCACCTCAAAGGGGGACACAGCCGATCCGCTGAGACGGATGCCCGCGTGGGTCTCCCGAATGCCCACGCCCGTTTCCGCCAGCTTGAACAGCAGGGAACGCAGATGCTCCGCGCAGGCTCCCCGCACCAGCACGCTGCCCTCGGTAACAGCGGCGGCGCACAGCAGCGTTCCTGCCTCGATTCGGTCGGGAATAGGCCGGTATACCGCGCCATGAAGGCGCTCTACGCCCAGAATGGTGATGGTCTCCGTGCCCGCGCCGGATATGCTGGCCCCCATCTGGTTCAGGCAGTTGGCCAGATCCACGATCTCCGGCTCCTTGGCCGCGTTTTCCAGCACGGTCAGGCCCCGGGCCAGCGCTGCGGCCATCATCAGATTTTCCGTTGCGCCCACGCTGGGCAGATCCAGATAGACGCGCGCCCCGGAAAGCCGGCCCGAAAGCTGACGCTTGCCGCCCAGCGGGTGAATCTGCGCGCCAAGCGCCTGCAAGCCCTTCAAATGCAGATCAATGGGCCGCTGGCCGATAGCGCAGCCGCCGGGCAGACCCACGCAGGCGCTGCCGCTGCGGGCCAGAATGGGGCCCAAAATCAGAATGCTGGCCCGAAGGCGGCGCATGTTCTCCTCATGCAGCGGGCTCCGGGGCTGCAGCGCGCAGACGGAAACCTCGCTGCCGCTGCGGGTCACCTGAGCGCCGCAGTCCCGCAAGATGGTCAGCAGCGTTTCCACATCCGTGATGCGCGGCACTTCCTTCAATACCAGTGGTTCCTCCGTCAAAAGCCCCGCAGCCAGAAGCGGCAGCACCGCGTTCTTGGCGGCGTGCACCTCCACCTCGCCGCTCAAAACGGGGCTGTGACGGATGAGATAAGTTGCCATGTTCATCCCTCCTGTCGCGGTCATTTTGACCCCGGTGCAAAAGCAGCATGAGGGGTGGAAAGGTTTTTCAGCCTCCGTCAAAAGCGCCTTTCAGCCCTTCCACGGCAGGGTTTGTCAGCATAGCGTCCGTTTGGGCCTGCAGCGCCGTTTCTTCGCTGGCGGCATTTGTCTCATCCGTCCTTTTCCGAAACGGGAAAGCGTGCTATAATACAACCAGTTTTTGGAAAGGATCATGTTTGGATGGATCGATTTGTCTTGAAAGCGCCCTACCCCGCCGCCGGCGATCAGCCTGCCGCCATTGACAGTCTGGCCCGGGGCGTGCTGGAGGGCAAAAAAAATCAGGTGCTGCTGGGCGTGACCGGCAGCGGCAAAACCTTCACCATGGCTTCCGTGATCGAGCGGGTGCAGAAGCCCACGCTGGTGCTGGCCCACAACAAGACGCTGGCCGCGCAGC
This sequence comes from Clostridiales bacterium, assembly GCA_004556545.1. GTDB lineage: Bacteria > Bacillota > Clostridia > Christensenellales > Aristaeellaceae > Limiplasma. The sequence continues at coordinate 17,456 of SFGO01000018.1, read as the reverse complement.
TTTGCAGCGAGCTTCGGGCCTTCTTCCCGGACAGCGCGGTGGAGTATTTCGTGTCCTACTACGATTACTATCAGCCCGAGGCCTATATCGCCGCCAGCGACACCTACATTGAGAAGGACGCCTCCATCAATGAAGAGATCGACCGCCTGCGCCACAGCGCTACCGCCGCGGTGCGTGAACGCAAGGACGTGATTATCGTCGCCAGCGTCAGCTGCATTTATTCCATGGGCGACCCCAGCGAATACGAGGGCATGATGGTCAGCATGCGCCCCGGCATGCAGCTGAGCCGGAATCAGCTCATCGCCCGGCTGGTGGACATTCAGTACGAGCGCAACGATATGGATTTTTCCCGCGGCAGCTTCCGTGTCAAGGGAGACGTGCTGGAAATCATCCCCGCCAGCGAGCGGGAGCACGCTCTGCGCATCGAATTTTTCGGTGATGAGATCGAGCGTATCCGGGAGATCGACGCGGTCAGCGGCAACGCCATCAGTACGCTGGAACACGCCGCCGTCTTCCCTGCCACTCATTATGCGATGGACAAGGAAAAGATGCTGCAAAATCTCGGCTGCATCGAAAACGACCTGGCGGCGCGGGTCAGGGAGCTGGAAGACGAAAACCAGCCCCTCTACGCGCTGCGGCTGAAGCAGCGCACCAACTACGATCTGGAAATGATGCGGCAGATCGGCTACTGTCAGGGCATCGAGAACTACAGCCGCTACTTCGACGGCCGCAAGCCCGGGGACGCGCCCTACTGCCTGCTGGACTACTTCCCCAAGGACTACCTGATGATCATCGACGAAAGCCACGTGACGCTGCCGCAGGTGCGGGCTATGTACAACGGCGACCACATGCGCAAAAAAAGTCTGGTGGACTACGGCTTCCGTCTGCCCTCTGCCTACGACAACCGGCCTTTGGTGTTCGATGAATTCACCCAGCGGCTGAATCAGGTCATTTACGTCAGCGCCACGCCCGGCGAATATGAGCTTTCCCTCAGCGAAAACACGGTGGAGCAGATCATCCGCCCTACGGGCCTGCTGGATCCGCTGATCCTGCTGCGTCCCGCCACCGGTCAGGTGGACGATCTGGTGGGCGAGATCCACAAGACCATCGAAAAAGGCGAGCGGGTGCTGGTGACCACGCTGACCAAGCGCATGGCGGAAAGCCTGACCGAATACCTGAAAAATCTGGGAATTCGGGTGCGCTACCTGCACAGCGATATTCAGACCATGGAGCGCACCAAATTGATCCGCGACCTGCGGCTGGGCGAATACGACGTGCTGGTGGGCATCAACCTGCTGCGCGAGGGACTGGACATGCCGGAGGTCAGTCTGGTGGCCATCATGGACGCGGACAAGGAGGGCTTCCTGCGCAGCCAGACCAGCCTGATCCAGACCATCGGCCGCGCCGCCCGCAACGTGGACGGCCGGGTGATTCTCTACGGCGACATCCTGACCGAAAGCATGGAAAAGGCCATGAACGAAACCAACCGCCGCCGGGCCCTGCAGCAGGCCTACAACGAGCTGCACAGCATCACGCCCAAGAGCGTCCAGAGCACCGTGCAGGCCCTTCTGCGCATTACCGACGATATGAAGGCGGGCGCGCCGGATTCCATGAGCGAGGAAGAGCTGCAGGCCCTGATGAAGTCGGTGGAGGATCAGATGCTTTCCGCCGCCAAGGCGCTGGATTTCGAGAAGGCCGCCAAGCTGCGCGACCAGCTTTTCGAGCTGAAGGGCGAGGGCGGAAAGGAACAGCAGATTCAGAAGCCCCAAGTTCGCCGGCGGAGAAAAAAGAGAATCTGACAAATTCCTTTCTTTTGGGAATGTTTTATGCTATAATGGTGAAAAATTCCCCAAATCGAATAGGAGGCTTTTCCATGACCCAGACCAAGACCGAGAAAAAAAACACCCTGGTAAACGTACTGGCCATTCTGCTGGTGATCGCGATCATCGCGGCAATTATCGGCTTCGTTGGAAAGAACAACGCGCTGAATGACAGCGCCGCCTTTTCCGCTCAGGTGAAGGAACTGACCGAACAGACCGAGACCCTGCAGGCGGACGTGGATGAAAAGGCCGCTTCTCTGGAAGAGCTGCAGACCAAGCTGACCGAAGCCGAAGCGCAGGTGGAAGCTCTGACCAAGGAAAACGAGACTGCTCTGGCCGAGCTGGAAGAAGTGAAGGCTTCTCTGGAAAAGGCGCTGGCGGACGCGGAAGAAGCCGCTAAGCAGGCCGCCGCTGATCTGGAAGCCGCCAAGAAGGAAGCGGAAGATAACGCCGCTGCCGTGAAGGCCGCCGGAGACGACGCTCTGACCAAGGCCAAGGAAGAAGCGGCCGCCGCCGCCAAAGCCGCCGAGGACGAGGCCGCCGTGCTGCAGGCTCAGATCGACGAGCTGACCAAAAAGCTGGACGAAGCCAAGAAGACCAATCCGTAATTCGCTTTCAAACAAAGACATTGCATCCCCGGCGGGAATTCGCCGGGGATGTTTTTTGCATGTTTCTGGAAGAAAACCGCGCCTTCTGTCGTTAGATGAACAGATTCTTTTGGATTGAAGGAGGTTTCCTGATGCGTAAACTTTTCTGCTGCCTGCTCCTGCTTCTTTTTCTGCCCGCCTTTGCGCTGGGCGAGAACGTCATTCTCATAGACGATGAAACGACTGCCCGTCAATTAGCCCTGTGCTTCTTCTCCAACCCCTTTGTGGATGAAAACGTTTCAGAGGTCGACATGAAGGTCAAACAAATCGGCGAAGATTATCAGATCAACGTCCCGGCCAATGAGCAGCACGGCGCGCTGATGCTCCGTTTCGACGATGCGGGTGTTATCCGGCAGTACTGGAATCAGGAGTGGCGCTTCCCGAAGCTGACTGAGTGGGATCCTGGCTGGACAGATGTCCCGATGGAAGAACAGGATCCTCTCTGCGACGGGACGGAAACCTTCAGCAGGCTTCTTCTCAGCGGACGTTTTTACGATCTTGTTGCTCTGATGCGTAGCGACGAAAATGAGCAGAAGGGGATTTTTACGCTCTTGCTCAACCGCTCGGAAGCCTATCTGGCCCTCCGCGCCGAGCCGTTGAAGCTGTACGGTTTTTTGGATACCACGCAGCCGGAAAGTATCGATTACGGAGTCGCTATTTCCTATGTAAACGCCTCCGTTCTGGCCCGAAGCGCCGTTGCCGGCCAGCTGGAAAAAGATTCGCAAACCATTCTTTCGACAGATCAGCCGTTTTTCAATGCGATGGGCTCAACTGCCGCCGACAGCTCCCCCACTCCGGTCTGGGAAGTGCTGGTTCACGTCAAAAAAGAGGAACGCAGCGATACTTACTATGTCATTCTCAATGCCGAAACCGGCGAGATCCTCCAAATGGAATTACAGGAATATCAAACTAATGGTTGACTCCCCCACCTATAGCAAACAGCCAGCGTGTTTTCGTTCACGCTGGCTGTTTTTGATATGAATGTTTTTTCGACCGGCACAGGGAACCATGCCAGACCCGCGAGCCGCGAGGCCTTCCGCCGAGCGGCGGTATTCCCCCGCCAACTGCTTGCCCCAGACGCCCTGCGCGGCTGGGCCGCGCAGTCCGGGGTGCAGGGGCACTGCCTCTGCCTGCTTAGAAGTTCTCGACCAGGTTGATGTCGGTGTAACGCTTCATGCCCGTACCGGCGGGGATCAGCTTGCCGATGATGACGTTCTCCTTCAGGCCCAGCAGCGGGTCCACCTTGCCCTTGATGGCGGCGTCGGTGAGGACGCGGGTGGTCTCCTGGAAGGAAGCGGCGGACAGGAAGCTCTCCGTGGCCAGACTGGCCTTGGTGATGCCCAGCAGCACGCGCTTGGCGATGGCGGGACGGCCGTCGGCCTCGATGGCCGCGCGGTTGGCTTCCTCAAAGCGGTAAATATCCACCAGAGAGCCGGGCAGCAGCGTGGTATCGCCGCTATCCTCAATGCGGACCTTGCGCAGCATCTGCTTGACGATCACTTCGATGTGCTTGTCGCTGATGTTAACGCCCTGCTGACGGTATACGCTCAAAACCTCGCGCAGCAGGTAGTCCTGCACGGCCTTCACACCCAGAATACGCAGCAGATCGTGAGGATTGATGGAGCCTTCGATCAGCTCCTGACCAGCCTCCACCATCTGACCCTCCTGAACCTTCAGACGGCTGCCGTAGTTGATGGCATAGGTCTTGGATTCGCTGGGATTGTCCACGTTGGTGACGGTCACTTCGCGCTTCTTCTTGTTCTCGCCCAGCGAGACGCGGCCGCTGATCTCGGTCAGGATGGCGTCGCGCTTCGGCTTGCGGGCCTCGAACAGTTCCTCAACGCGGGGAAGACCCTGCGTGATGTCCTCGCCGCTGGCGATACCGCCGGTATGGAAGGTACGCATGGTCAGCTGGGTACCGGGCTCGCCGATAGCCTGCGCGGCGATGATGCCTACCGCCTCGCCCACGTCCACAGCGCCGCCGGTGGCAAGGTTCATGCCGTAGCAGCGGGCGCATACGCCGGTCTCATTGCGGCAGGTCAGCACGCTGCGGACCTGAACCTTGGTGATACCGGCCTTGCAGACCAGCTTGGCCTTGTCGTTGGTGATGGTCTCGTTCAAAGCGACCAGAATCTCGCCGGTTTCGGGATGCACCACATCCTCGGCGGCCACACGGCCCACCAGACGGTCTTCCAGACTTTCGATGACCTGATTGTTGATGGAGATCTCCTGCAGCGTAATGCCGCGCACCTTTTCGCCCCGGGCCTCGAAGCAGTCCTGCTCCCGAACGATGACCTCCTGAGACACGTCCACCAGACGGCGGGTCAGATAACCAGAGTCGGCGGTACGCAGAGCGGTATCAGCCAGAGACTTGCGGCTGCCGTGAGAGGACAGGAAAAACTCCAACACCTTCAGGCCTTCGCGGAAGTTGGCGCGAATGGGCAATTCCAGCGTGCGGCCGGAGGGAGAAGCCATCAGGCCGCGCATACCGGCCAGCTGGGAAACCTGCGCCGCGCTGCCGCGAGCGCCGGAGTCGGTCATCATACGGATGGGGTTAAACTTGTCCAGACCGGGAAGAATCATGTTCCGCAGGGTGGCAGTGGTGTTGTTCCAGATGTCCACGACGTTTTTGTAGCGTTCTTCCTCGCTCATCATACCCATGCGGTACAGGTTGTTGATTTCCTCAACCTGCGCATCGGCGGCGGCCATGATCTCGGGCTTTTCCTTCGGGATCTTGATATCCGTCACGGCGACGGTCACAGCGCCGATGGTGGAATACTTGAAGCCCAGATTCTTGATATTGTCCAGCACCTGAGCAGTATCATGAATGCCGTGCTTCAGGTACACTTCATCGACGATCTTGCCCAGTTCCTTCTTGCCGCACAGAGTGTCGATTTCCAGTGCGAACATTTCATCCAGGCAGGTACGGGGCTTGCGGCCGATGTCCTGCGGAATGACCGCGTTGAACAGCAGGCGGCCCAGGGTGCAGTCGATGGTGCGATGGCCCTTTTCGCCGTTGAATTCCCGTTCAATGCGGACATGGATGGGAGCCTGCAGGCTCAGCTGGCCCAGCTGATAGGCCATCATAGCCTCGTCAGGGCTGATGAAGGAGCGGCCCGCGCCCTTGCCGTTCTCATTGACGATGGTCAGGTAATAGCAGCCGATAACCATGTCCTGAGAGGGAGACATAACGGGCTTACCATCCTGAGGCTTCAGGATGTTGTTGTGGGCCAGCATCAGGAAGCGGGCTTCGGCCTGCGCCTCCATGGACAGCGGCACGTGGATAGCCATCTGGTCGCCGTCGAAGTCGGCGTTGAAAGCGGTACAGACCAGCGGATGCAGCTTAATGGCGCGGCCTTCCACCAGCATGGGCTCGAAGGCCTGAATGCCCAGACGGTGCAGCGTAGGCGCACGGTTCAGCAGCACAGGATGCTCCTTGATGACCTCTTCCAGAATGTCCCAGACCTCGGGACGGCCCTTTTCCACCATGCGCTTGGCGTTCTTGCCGTGGTGCGCCTTCTTCAGCGTCACCAGACGCTCGATGACGAAGGGCTTGAACAGCTCCAGCGCCATTTCCTTCGGCACACCGCACTGATACAGCTTCAGTTCGGGGCCTACGACGATAACGGAACGGCCGGAATAGTCCACGCGCTTGCCCAGCAGGTTCTGACGGAAACGGCCCTGCTTGCCGCGCAGCAGATCGCTCAGGGACTTCAGAGCCCGGTTGCCGGGGCCCGTCACGGCACGGCCGCGGCGGCCGTTGTCGATCAGCGCGTCAACGGCTTCCTGCAGCATGCGCTTTTCGTTGCGGACGATGATGTCCGGCGCGCCCAGCTCCAGCAGTCTCTTCAGACGGTTGTTGCGGTTGATGACCCGGCGGTACAGATCGTTCAGGTCGCTGGTGGCAAAGCGTCCGCCGTCCAGCTGCACCATGGGGCGCAGATCCGGTGGAATGACGGGCACAACGTCCAGAATCATCCACTCGGGCTTATTGTGGCTCAGGCGGAAGGCTTCCACCACTTCCAGACGCTTGACGGCGCGGGCGCGCTTCTGGCCTTCGGTCTCGCGGTCGCGCTCCTTCTCGGCCAGTTCGGCAATTTCCTTTTTCAGCTTGGCGCTCAGGTCGTCCAGATCCAGAGCCTGCAGCATTTCCTTGACGGCCTCCGCGCCCATTCCGGCGCGGAAGCTGCCCTTGCCGCACTTGGCCTCGACCTCGCGGTACTTGGCGTCGGTAATCAGCTCGTACTTTTTCAGGCCGGTCTGATTGCTGTCGCCGGGATCCAGCACGATGAAGTTGGCGAAATACAGCACCTTCTCCAGCGTGCGGGGGCTGATGTCCAGAAGCATGCCCATGCGGCTGGGGATGCCCTTGAAATACCAGATGTGGCTGACGGGCGCGGCCAGCTGAATGTGGCCCATGCGCTCGCGGCGCACCTTGGCGCGGGTGACCTGCACGCCGCACTTGTCGCAGATCTTGTTCTTATCCTTAAACTTGATGCGCTTATACTTGCCGCAGTTGCACTCCCAGTCCTTGGTGGGTCCAAAGATGCGCTCGCAGAACAGGCCGTCGCGCTCGGGCTTCAGGGTGCGGTAGTTAATGGTTTCAGGCTTGCAAACCTCGCCGTAGCTCCACTTGAGGATCTGCTCCGGCGATGCCATTCCGATTTGGATGGAATCCAGATTGGTCAGTTCAAACAAAACGCGGCACTCCCTTTCGGTTTATGGCAATAGGGATTATTCGTTATCGTCGGGGACGTTGTCGGAATCGTCCAGATCCACGCCCGCCAGGTCGTCGCCCAGATCCATATCAAAATCATCCAGATCGTCGTCCAGATTGAAGTCCAGATCCACGTCCTCGTCAGCGGCTTCGGCGGCAGTCTCTTCGGCGGCGTTCTCCTCTTCCTCTTCTTCGCCTTCCTCGTCAAAGTGGGAATTGGTCGGCTCGTCCAGATCGTCGTCATCCAGCTCGCGGATGATGATTTCTTCTTTATTGGCATCCAGTACGCGAATATCCAGCGCCAGAGACTGCAGCTCCTTGATGAGAACCTTGAAGCTTTCCGGCACGCCGGGAGCGGGGATGTTGGTGCCCTTGACGATGGCTTCGTAGGTCTTGACACGGCCTACGATGTCGTCGCTCTTCACGGTCAGGATCTCCTGCAGGGTATTGGCGGCGCCGTAGGCTTCCAGTGCCCAGACTTCCATCTCGCCGAAGCGCTGACCGCCGAACTGAGCCTTGCCGCCCAGCGGCTGCTGGGTAACGAGGGAGTACGGACCGACGGAGCGGGCGTGCATCTTATCGTCTACCAGATGGTGCAGCTTCAGGAAGTACATGATACCAACGGTAACGGGGTTTTCAAAGGGATCGCCGGTGCGGCCGTCATACAGCTGAATCTTGCCGTTGGGCTTGGAGCCGTCCACGGGCCGCAGGAAGCCGTAGCCCGGAACCTCGCTGGCCTTTTCCAGCAGCACTTCGATATCGTCCATGGTCGCGCCGTCGAAAACGGGGGTGGCCACATGCCAGCCCAGCGCCTTGCAGGCCATGCCCAAGTGCACTTCCAGCACCTGGCCGATGTTCATACGGGAAGGCACGCCCAGCGGATTCAGCACGATCTGCAGGGGGGTGCCGTCGGGCAGGAAGGGCATATCCTCTTCGCGCAGGATGCGGGACACAACGCCCTTGTTGCCGTGACGGCCGGACATCTTGTCGCCCACGCTGATCTTACGCTTCTGGGCAATGTAAACGCGAACCATCATGTTCACGCCGGGGCTCAGTTCGTCCTTGTTCTCCCGGGTGAAGATCTTCACGTCCACCACGATGCCGCCCTCGCCATGGGGCACACGCAGAGAGGTATCGCGGACTTCCCGGGCCTTTTCGCCGAAGATGGCGCGCAGCAGGCGTTCTTCCGCGGTCAGGTCGGTCTCGCCCTTGGGCGTTACCTTACCGACCAGAATATCGCCGGCGTGGACTTCCGCACCGATGCGGATGATGCCGTCCTCGTCCAGATCCTTCACCGCGTCGTCGCCGATATTGGGGATGTCGCGGGTGATTTCTTCCGGCCCCAGCTTGGTCTCGCGGGCCTCGGACTCGAACTCTTCAATATGAATGGAGGTGTAGATGTCGTCCTTCACCAGCTTTTCGCTGATCAGAACGGCGTCCTCGTAGTTGTAGCCTTCCCAGGTCATGAAGCCGATGAGCATGTTGCGGCCCAGACCGATTTCGCCGTTTTCGGTAGAGGGGCCGTCCGCCAGCAGGTCGCCCTTTTCAATGACCTGACCGGCCTTGACGCGGGGACGCTGGTTGATGCAGGTGCCCTGGTTGGAGCGGGCGAACTTGCTCAGGTGATAGGTGTGGCGTTCGCGGTTCTCGTCGCGCAGGACGATCTCGCTGCCGGAGACCTTCTCGATGACGCCGCTCTGCTTGCTCAGCAGGGTAACGCCGCTGTCGTGAGCCGCCTTGTATTCCATACCGGTGCCGACAAAGGGCGCTTCGGGCACCAGCAGCGGCACGGCCTGACGCTGCATGTTGCAGCCCATCAGGGCGCGGGTGGCGTCGTCGTTCTCCAGGAAGGGAATCATAGAGGTAGAAACGGAAACCACCTGACGGGGGCTGACGTCGATCAGATCCACCTTGTTCTTGGGCACCTGAATGATCTCAGCCTTGTCGCGGACGGCCACGTTGTCGTTGACAAAGGTGCCGTCCTCGTTCAGGGGCTCGTTGGCCTGCGCCACCAGATAGAAGTCTTCTTCATCGGCGGTCATGTAGACCACGTCGTCCGTCACGCGGGCGTGTTCCTTGTCCACCCAGCGGTAGGGCGCTTCGATGAAGCCGTACTCGTTGATGCGGGCGTAGGTCGCCAGAGAACCGATCAGACCGATGTTGGGTCCTTCAGGGGTCTCAATGGGGCAGATGCGGGCGTAGTGGCTGTAATGCACGTCGCGGACTTCGAAGGAAGCGCGGTCGCGGTTCAGACCGCCGGGGCCCAGAGCGGACAGACGGCGCTTGTGGGTCAGTTCCGCCAGCGGGTTGGGCTGGTCCATGAACTGGCTCAGCTGAGAAGAACCGAAAAATTCCTTGATGGCGGCGCTGACGGGACGGATGTTGATGAGTTCGCCGGGGCGGACTTCATCCGCGTCCTGAATGGCCATGCGCTCGCGCACCACGCGCTCCAGACGGCTCAGACCGATGCGGATCTGGTTCTGCAGCAGCTCGCCCACGCTGCGCAGGCGGCGGTTGCCCAGATGGTCGATATCATCGGTGAAGCCGATGCCGTAAGGCAGGCCCAGCAGGTAGCTGACGGAAGCCACGATATCCTCGGGCAGAATGTGCTTGGGGCACAGATCGTGCACATGAGCCTTCAGAGCGTCGCGCAGGTCTTCTTCCCTGGGGTTGCCGTCCAGGATCTCCTTGAACAGCGGATAGAGAACATTCTCCTGAATGCCCACTTCCTTGGGGTCGAAGGGCAGATACTTGCTGGCGTCCACAAAATGGTTGCCGACGACCTTATGGGCCTGTCCGTCGATATCGATGTAAGCGCTGTTGATGCCTGCGTTCTGAATATCGCGGGCCATTTCCTTGCTGATGACGTCGCCGCGGTTCACCATCACCTCGCCGGTTTCGGGGTTGACGATGTCTTCCGCCGCCACGTGCTCCTGAATACGGGTGGCAAGGGACAGCTTCTTGTTGAACTTGTAACGGCCCACGCGCATCAGGTCATAGCGCTTGGGATCGAAGAACAGAGAATTGAACAGATTCTGGGCGCTCTCGCGGGTCGGAGGCTCGCCCGGCTTCTGCCGCTTGTAGATCTCGATCAGGCCTTCGTCCCGGCTCTTGGCGTTGTCGCCGCGCTGAATGGTCGCCATCAGGCGCTCGTCCTCGCCCAGCGCGTCGATGATCTCCGCGTCGGTGCCGTAGCCCAGGGCGCGCAGAAGCAGCGTCAGGGGCAGCTTGCGGGCACGGTCAATACGAACCCACAGCACGTCGTTGGAGTCGGTCTCGTACTCCAGCCATGCGCCGCGGTTCGGGATGACGGTGGTAGCAAACAGATGCTTGCCGGTCTTGTCAATCTGATCTTCGTAATAAACGCCGGGAGAGCGAACCAGCTGGCTGACGATAACGCGCTCCGCGCCGTTAATGATAAAGGTACCGTGCTCGGTCATGAGGGGAAAATCACCCATGAACACATCGGATTCCTTGATTTCGCCGGTCTCGCGGTTTTTCAGGCGGACGAACACCTTCAAAGGAGCCGCATAGGTCATATCCCTTTCCTTGCAGCGCTCCAGCGAATTTTTAGGCTCGTCCAGCGAATAGTCCACGAACTCCAGCGACAGGTTTTCGGTATAGTCCACAATTGGTGAAACGTCGTCCAGCACTTCCTTGAGGTCTACCTCCAGGAAACGCCTGTAAGAGTTTTTCTGCACCTCGATGAGATCGGGCATGTCCAGAATCTCTTCGATGCGGGAAAAGCTCATGCGCTTTCTCAGCTTCCCCATTTGAACCTCATGCACCATAAATGCCATCACCCCTTATGTTGTCGCAAGCGTCGTCATGAGCTTCTCCCTAACAAGAATTTCTTGTTGCATTTTTGCCGCGGGGCATGTACAATACCAATCAGGCAGTATGCTGGGCATAGCTCGGTTCCGATACTGATGCAATTTTATATTATAGCGCCCGAATGCGCCTGTGTCAATACATGCGCACAAATTTACCTATGTTTATATGGAAAGAGGCGTGACCGCATGACCAAATTCGGCGAAGTCCTCCAATACGACGGCCGCAGCGGCGTTGCCGTCATTCGTTATATCCGCCCGGAAGCCTGCGCCAAATGCGGGGCCTGCGGCGGCAGCGGCAAAGAAACGGTCATCCGCCTGAAAACCGGCGAAACCTGCCGCCCCGGAAACTGGGTGAAGGTGGAGATGCCCGATGGGCGTTTTCTTCATGCGGCGGCGCTGGCCTATGCGGTTCCGCTGGCGCTGTTTCTGGCGGGGCTGTTTGCCGGCTACCGCTGGCTAGGCGGCGAAGGCGCCGCCATCCTGACAGGGCTTCTGGGGCTTTTGCTGGGCATGGGCTTTCTCCGTTTCAAGGATCGGGTGCTGGCCGGGCGGCCTGAATGGACGCCCCGCGTCACCGCCGTATACGAAGACCGTTCCGCCGTGGATGCGCTGGGCTGTCCCGGCCGGGAATGACTGTGACCCTTTCACAAAAAACCCGGGAAAAGTCTTCACAATTCCCGGGCGATAAAACTTGCCAAAACGCTGTTCAAAAACCCGTTTTTATGCTATACTAACAAATGCTGGAAGGGTGTGGACACACACCTGAAGGACAACTGCATTCCCTTTCCCGGCGTGCGCTTGCGGCCCTGCTGCTGCGTAGCTCTGTTCCCCCTTTATTTCTGGTTTTGATTTTTGGTTTGGAGCAGAAAGGGATTTCGGCAGTCATTTACGGTGCAAAGACACGCAACGCGCGCTTTCGCCGTTTCAAAATACTCCTGCCTGGCAGGAAAGGAGGCCGTTATGGCACAGCAACAACAGGAGAAGCTCCGCATTATTCCGCTGGGCGGCGTAGACGAATTTGGCAAGAATATCACCGTGGTGGAATACGGCGAGGATATGCTGGTCGTGGACTGCGGCTCCATCTTCCCCAAAGAGGACATGTTGGGCGTGGATCTGGTCATTCCCGACGTAACCTATCTCATCCAGAACAAGGACCGCATCCGCGGCATGCTTCTGACCCACGGCCATGAGGACCACATCGGCGCGACGCCCTATGTGCTCCGGCAGGTTCCCATGCCCCTGTACGGCACCAAGCTGACGCTGGCGCTGGTGGATCTCAAGCTTAAGGAGCACCGCATCGCCGGGATTCCGCTCAACGTCATCAAGCCCCGGGACGAACTGGATCTGGGATGCTTCCATGTCAAATTTATTCATGTGAACCATTCCATCGCGGGGGCCGTGGCCATTGCCATCACCTGCCCCGCCGGAACCATCGTCTTCAGCGGCGACTTCAAAGTGGACTTCACCCCCATCGACGGCGAGGTTACGGACCTGGCCAGCTTTGCCATGCTGGGCAACGACGGCGTGATGTGCTTCCTCTGCGAATCCACCAATATCGCCCGCAAGGGTCACACCATGAGCGAGACCAAGATCGGCCAGACCTTCATCGACATGTTCCAGGAGGCCAAGGGCCGGGTGATCGTGGCCATGTTCGCCTCCAACGTCCACCGTATTCAGATGGTGGTGGATTCCGCCGCCATGTTCGGGCGGAAGGTCTGCTTCATCGGCCGCAGCATGGTCAACGTGACCCGCGTCGCCATGACCATCGGCGAACTGCATATTCCCGAAGAATACATGATCGATGTGGACGATCTGGACAATTATCCTGACGAAGAGGTGCTGGTGGTCACCACCGGCAGTCAGGGCGAGGCCATGGCCGGCCTGACCCGCATGGCTTACGGCGAGCACCGCAAGCTGCAGATTCGGCCCACCGATACGGTCATCATTTCCGCCTCCCCCATTCCCGGCAACGAAAAGCCCGTGGCCCGGGTCATCAACCAGCTGTACCGCTGCGGCGCGAACGTGATCTACGGCCAGCTTGGCGAGGTTCACGTTTCCGGCCACGCCTGTCAGGAAGAGATCAAGCTGCTCCACGCCCTCTGCAAGGAGAAGTACTTTATCCCGATTCACGGCGAGTATGCCAACCTGTGGCAGCATGCCGAGCTGGCGGAGGAACTGGGCGTCAAGAGTTCCAACATCATCATCCCCGAGATCGGTCAGGTCATTGAGATGAGTCAGGACAGTCTGGCCATCACGGGCGTGGTGCCCACCGGCGGCGTTCTGGTGGATGGTCTGGGCATCGGCGACGTGGGCAACGTGGTTCTGCGGGATCGGAAGCACCTCAGCCAGGACGGCCTGATTATCGTGGTCATGGCCATCGACCGGGACAACGGTACGCTGGTTTCCGGCCCCGATCTGATCAGCCGCGGCTTTGTCTACGTGCGGGAGAACGAGGACATCATCGAGTCCAGCCGGGAACTGGCCCGCCGGATTATTGCGGACTACGGCTGCATCGACGGCAGCGAATGGCAGAATCTGAAGAACCGCATCAAAGACGAGCTGCACCGCTACATTTTCGAAAAGATCAAGCGCAACCCCATGATTCTCCCCATCATCATGGAGATCTGACAAGGGGCTTTATTCCCGGCATTTTTGGACTGCCTCAAGCTCACGACCGTGGCCGGATTCGCTGGCCGGAAGCAAGCCGCGACAAATGCCGCAGCTTGCTTTTTTGATGAAATAGCGACTGTTCCCCCCTCACCGCAAAGGAGGCCCTCCATGACACTCGATCTGGCATGCCGGTATTTTCTGTTGTTTTTCTTCTGCTCCATGCTGGGCTGGCTGATGGAAGTCACCTGCAAGCTCTTTCAATTCCATCGCTTTATCAACCGGGGCTTTCTCATCGGCCCCTACTGCCCCATCTACGGCTTCGGGGCGGTATTTGTCACGCTGCTTCTGTCCGGCTTTTCCGCCTACCCGTTGGCGGTGTTTCTGCTGGCCATGCTGGTCTGCGGTACGCTGGAATATCTGACCTCCTACCTGATGGAGAAGCTGTTCCATGCCCGCTGGTGGGACTACAGCCAGCGGAAGTTCAACCTGAACGGCCGCGTCTGCGCCAACACGCTGATTCCCTTCGGGCTGTTGGGACTAGTGATGGTGTATTTCCTAAAGCCGCTGGTTTTCGGCTGGTTTGACGCGCTGTCCGAAACGGCCCTGTACGCCCTTTCCGGCTCGCTGGCGGCGCTGCTGTTGACCGACACGGTGGTTTCCGCTACGGTGCTGAGCCGCATCCGCAAAAATACCTCGCTGTCCGAAAAAGACGACACCGAGGCCATCACCAAGAGCGTCCGGGAAACGCTGGCGCGGGATTCCGCTCTGGTGCGGCGTACTCTGCGCGCCTTCCCCTATGCCAAGCTGTACAATCGGAAATCGATTGAGAAGGCCCGCGCCGCCCGTGCGAAGCTGAAGGCTGACCTGAAGCAGGCGCAGCTTCGGGTCCGTGCGGAAATCGACGCCCGGGAGGAAGAGCTTCGTCTGGCCGTGCAGGAGCGCAAAGCGGCGGTCAAGGCCAAGAAAGAAGAACTGCGCTCGAAAGGAAAGCAGCTGCGGAAAGAGCAGCGCTGACCCCACAAATGCCTTTTGCCCTGCGGGATGATTTTCCGCAGGATACAGAACGTCAAAAAGTGGAGGTGCAGGAGGCACTGCCTCCTGCCGGGGTTATAGGGGCGGAGCCCATATAACTTGTGCCGCAGTGCTTTCCCCGCAAACCAGCGTAGCGCTGTTTGCGGGCGCAGACGGCCAATTCGGGGATTTTCGACAGACTGGCCCTGCGGGATGATTTTCCGCAGGGTATTTTTTACATTTGTTTTTTCTTTTTCAAAGGGCTGAACACTTTTTTGCCCATCCGGCATGGCTTTCGGGCTTCTTTCTGTATTTGACAGCTTCCGCCCCGAAAGCTTATAATGGGATGGTATTTTTTGATCCTTCGGGAGGCGAATTTTCTTGAAACTGCCGAAAGACCTTACGGCCTATGCCGTGGACGGCCTTCTTCCCCGTCTTTTGACCCCCGCCGACGTACCGGCGATGCTGGCGCTTCAGGCTGAGGTGCTGGAAGCGCTGCCGGACAAGCGCTGGTATTATCCCTCCGACGATGAGGAGTTTCGGCAGGTGGTTTCCGCCTGCGAAGGCGTCGCCTATTTTGACGGCGACACGCTGCTGGGCTTTGCCGAGCTGACGCCTGGCGAACTGCGGGGCAGCCACAGCTATGCGGCGTCGCTGAAACAGCCTGTCAACGGCAGCTTCGATTTTCACGACGTGATGGTTCGTCCGTCGGCCCGGGGCCGGGGCATGCATACCGCGTTTCTCCGGCTGTTTCGGGATCTGGCGGCGGATGCAGGCGGCTATGCCGTCTATGCCACGGTGGACCCGGAGAACGGGCCTTCTCGGCGTAACTTTGAGCGGGCAGGCTATCAGTGTATGGTGGAAAAACCCGCCTACGACGGCCGGGCGCGCCGGTTTTACCGGCTGCTGCTTTCATCGCCGGAAAAAGAGTGAACTCGATTTTTCAAACCGGAGGATACATCCATGAAGGATTTCAAATGGAAAAGATTGGCAATCCTGCTTTTGTGCCTGCTCATGTGCCTGTCTTCGGCGCTGGCGGAAGACAGCGAGGCAGCGCTGCCGGAAAACGTGGAGATCGAAGGCATAGCCGTCGATGAAGAGGACAGTGTGTCCGAATTAGACGCGCAGGGCGTTCGGGCCAGCATCGAGGGCCTGACTCCACTCTATCGGGCCGTCATCAAGCCCTTCACCTCCAACGGCAATACAATCCGCATGCGGGCAGAGCAGAGCAGCGAAAGCGATGTGGTCTGCGCCATCAACAAGGGTGAGACCATCACCATCTATGCGGTGTATCCCTCCTATGTGCTGGCGGAGTACAACGGCAATGTGGGCTACGTCATCCGCACGTGGATCAGCGAGGACGTCATTCCCATCGACCCGTCCTCCACGCCGCCCTACGGAACCGTGCTGAGCCAGTACGTGGCCACCACCGCCGACGTGGCTCCCGTTCATCAGGCGCCCGACAGCGAAGCGCCCATCAACGCCATTCAGATCGGAAAAGGCAGCAAAATCGCCGTGCTGGAATTTGTGGACGGCTTTGCGAAGATCCTCTACTGGCGTTCCTACGGCTACATCGACGCTTCCCTTTTGACGGATCTGGTCCCCGTCTCCCCCACGGACGAGCCGCTGAGCGCCGATACCCCCATCGCGGCCTTTGCCAGCTACTTTGAATACAACACCGGCAAGGAAGGCAACGAGGGCCGCTGCCTGAACATCGTGCGCAGCTGCGAGCTGATGACCCGGGTGATGCAGCCCGGCGAATCACTGGATTTCAACGCCCAGATCGGCCCCTACAAGCGCACCAACGGCTATCACCCCGCGCCCGTGCTGATCGACGGCGGCAGTCAGCTGGGCTACGGCGGCGGCACCTGCCAGAGCAGTTCCACGCTTTACAACGCCGTGCGCCAGCTTTCCGGCCTGACGGTGCTGTACCGCCGTCCCCACGGCCCGGGCTGCGCCAAATACCTGCCCATGCATCAGGACGCCGCCGTCGGCAACGTCAAGCTGAACTTCATTTTCCGCAACGATTATGATTTTCCTATTCGCATCGACGCCTTCAGCACCGGCGAGGGCAGTCTGCTGCTTCAGATCTTCAAGGGCGAATGAGCCCAAAAACAATAAATAACAATGGGAGCCGTGCGGAATGGCGGCTCCCATTATTATTTGGAATGTATTGGAATGATTCTTTCAGTCTGATAAGTTCACGAGGTGCATTGGCCTTCAGGCTGTAGCGGCTATCCGGGCTGAACCAGTCGAAGGTTCCCACGTTGTCCGTTGCGCTCTTGATCTGGTTCGGCTTAAATACCACATAGCTTTTGGCATTGTCAAACTCCTGATCCGTCACAATCAGCCCGTCGTAGCCCTCTTCTTCCAGCTCCGCGCGGTACTCGTCTGCCGTCATGTTTTCCAGCACGTCCAGCATGGTATACAAGTCTGTTTCCATCGGGTTTTCAATGGAAAGATACACCTCCATTGTCTTCTTATTTCCCGTCTTTTCCCGCAGATCATTTTCGGAAAACCAAAATCCTACTTTCGCGCTTTCGATTGCTGCCTCATTATCCGTGTTTTCGCTGGTATATTGCCCCAGCTTCTCCCGGTCAAACACTGTAAAATCCGCGTCCGTAGCATGGTACACCACCAGCGGCTTTCCATCCGCGTCCACCACCTTGCTGTCTCCAAACCAGCGTTTGAACTGTTTTGTTTCCGTCTGTTCCAAATATTTTGTAGGTTTGTCAAACATATTGGACAGGGAAAGAGGAAAGAGTCTGAAGAGGAGAACGCCATAGAAGAGGACGCATGGGGCGAGAGTTGCTGCGAC
>SFGO01000117.1 GCA_004556545.1 Clostridiales bacterium | reverse complement strand
GCCAGCGGCACGGCGACTCCGGGAAAAAGCCCTTTATTGCCCATTTTTGAAAGAGGGAGTTCGCAATGTCGCGCGCAGCACACTTGGACTGCCAACATGAACGTTCGTGCGCGCTCGTGCTCACTCTTTTCCTCTTTCAAAAAGGGCAAGGCTTTTTCCCTCCGCTGCCTATCGCCGCTCTGTTCCCCCGCAGTTGGCGTGGGGCATACGCACCCCTTGCGGGTTGGGATGTTTCGAAACGGCTTGATATTTTTGCAGCGCAAAAGGCCAGCGTGATTTTGATTTCACGCTGGCCTTTATTGCGAGCCATGAGGCCTGTCGCCGAATGGCGGTATGAACTTGCCAACCGGCAGGGAATCGCACCAGACCCGCAAGCCGCGAGGCCTGTCGCCGAGCGGCGGTAGCTTCACGGCCAACTGACATGTCTCCCTACGCCCCTGCGCGCCTGCGGCGCGCAGTCCGGTTAGGGGCACTTCCCCTAGCCCCTGACGTGGAGGCGGGTCAGGGCGCGCTTGAGCTTGGCCTCGGCAATGCGGAACTGCTCGTCGCTGCGGTCCAGAGCGCGCAAGCGCTCCTCCGCCTCCTGACGGGCCCGCTGGGCGCGCTCCGCGTCGATCTCGTCCGCCCACTCGTAGGTGGTGGCCATCACCCGGACCTGCCCGCCGGATACGGTTACCATGCCCCCCTGACAGGCTGCGGAGCGCTCGTTGCCCTCCCCATCCGTCAGCTTGGCCTCGCCAATACCCAGCGGCGCGGAATAGTCGATGTGCCCGGCCAGAATGGCCGCGTCGCCGCCCACCGTGCGCAGAATGATCTGCCGGGCCTCGCCGTCATAAACCAGACGGTCCGGGGTGACGATCTGCAAATGAAAGGTTGCCATGGTCATTCACCCTTCTTGGCCTTGGCGACGGCCTCGTCGATGGTGCCCACAAATAGGAAGGCGCTCTCGGGCAGGTCGTCGTGCTTGCCTTCGATGATCTCCTTGAAGCCGCGGATGGTCTCCTTCAGGGGCACGTACTTGCCTTCCATGCCGGTGAACTGCTCGGCCACGCTGAAGGGCTGGCTCAGGAAGCGCTGCACCTTGCGGGCGCGGGCCACGATCAGCTTGTCCTCGTCACTCAGCTCGTCCATGCCCATGATGGCGATGATGTCCTGCAGCTCCTTGTAGCGCTGCAAAATTCCCTGTACCTGCCGGGCCACGTCGTAGTGCTCCTGCCCCACGATCTCGGGGGTCAGGATGCGGCTGGTGGAATCCAGCGGATCCACGGCGGGATAAATGCCCAGCGAGGAAATGGCGCGGCTCAAAACCGTGGTGGCGTCCAGATGGGCGAAGGTGGTCGCAGGAGCCGGGTCGGTCAGGTCATCCGCAGGCACGTAAACGGCCTGTACGGAGGTGATGGAGCCCTTCTTGGTGGAGGTGATGCGCTCCTGCAGCGCACCCATTTCAGTGGCCAGCGTCGGCTGGTAGCCCACGGCAGAGGGCATACGGCCCAGCAGCGCGGAAACCTCCGAACCCGCCTGAGTGAAACGGAAGATGTTGTCGATGAACAACAGCACGTCCTGATGCTCTTCATCGCGGAAATACTCGGCCATGGTCAGGCCGGACAGGGCTACCCGCATACGGGCTCCCGGCGGCTCGTTCATCTGGCCGTAGACCAGCGCGGTCTTGGAAAGCACGCCGCTTTCCTTCATTTCGTTGTACAGGTCGTTGCCTTCGCGGGTACGCTCGCCCACGCCGGCGAAGACGCTCAGACCGCCGTGCTGCTTGGCGATGTTGTTGATCAGCTCCATGATCAGCACGGTCTTGCCCACGCCTGCGCCGCCGAACAGGCCGATCTTGCCGCCCTTGGCGTAGGGGGCGATCAGATCCACGACCTTGATGCCGGTCTCCAGGATCTCGGTAGAGGTCTCCTGCTCTTCGTAGCTGGGCGCGGGCCGGTGGATCGGCCAGCGCTCGCCTGCCTCCGGGTCGGGCTGATTGTCGATGGCCTGACCCAGCAGGTTGAAGATGCGGCCCAGACATTCGTTGCCCACGGGCACGGTGATGGGGCTTCCGGTGTCCACCGCGTCCATGCCGCGCACCATGCCGTCGGTGGCGTTCATGGAGATGCAGCGGGCCACGTTGTCGCCGATCAGCTGCGCCACCTCGGCGACGATTTTCTTGTCGCCGTTCTGAATCTCAATGGCGTTGAGCAGTTCGGGCAGGCAGTCGTCCTCGAAGCGGATGTCCAGCACAGGCCCGATGATCTGCACCACTTTGCCAATGTTTTGACTGCTCACAATAGGTGTTCTCCTTTCGCGATGCCGTTACGATTCCGCACCGGCCACGATTTCGGTGATTTCCTGCGTAATGCTGCCCTGACGGGCGCGGTTGAAGCGGAGCCTGAGGCCGTCGATCATCTCGCCCGCGTTCTTGGTAGCGGAATCCATGGCGTTGCGCCGGGACGCTACCTCGCTGGCAAAGGAATCGCACAAGGCGCTGTACAGCCGTCCGGCCAAAAAGTCCGGCATGACCGCCTTCAGCGTTTCGGCGGGTTCCAGCTCGTACACGGCGGCCACCGGCAAAGGCTCCTGCGTCTCCGGCTTGCGGATGGGCAAAAGCTGCTCCAGCTGAACCTCCTGCGTCATCATGGACTGGAAGGAGGTGTACGCCAGCCAGATCTCGTCGAATTCCTCGCGGGTGTAGCCTTCAATGAGCCGCTTGGCCATCGCATAGCAGGAACCCACGGAAATGCTTTCCACGCGCGGGTACTGGTCGCTGAGAAGCTCCGCGCCCAGATGGGCGTATTTCTCCATGGCCTTGCGGCCCAGCGGCAGCACGCAGTAGGCGGTTTCTTCGCTGTGGGCGGCCACCGCCTTGAAAATGTTGTTGTTGTAGCCCCCTGCCAGTCCCCGTTCCCCGGCGATGACCACATAGCAGCGCCGTTTCACCGGGCGGGGGGTGACGAAGGGCACGTTGGGGTCGGTGCAGCGGGCCACGGCTGCGGCCATCGCCGCCCCGGAGATCTGCCCGTAGGGTTTGCTGGCTTCCATCCGCTCCTTGGCGCGGCGTAGCTTGGAGGTCGCCACAAGCTGCATGGCCTTGGTGATCTGCATGGTGCTTTCCACGCTCTTGATGCGCAGCTTGATGTCTTTCATGGACGCTCCGGCCATGTTGCAGCCTCCTTTCCCTTAGTCGGCCTTCCGGGTGCTGAGGAAGTCCCGGGTGTAGCTTTCCAGCGCCTGCCGGAGGGAAGCCTCGGTCTCCGCGCTCAGCGCGCCGGTCTCCCGGATGGCGCTTAGCACGTCGGAATGCTGGGCTTCCATGCGCTCGTACAGGCCGCTCTCATATTCGGCCACGTCGCTGACCTTGACTTCCTTGAGGAAATCGTGGGTCACGGCGTAGAAGATACACACCTGATCCTCCACAGCCACGGGACGGTTACGTTTCTGCTTGAGCACTTCCACGATGCGCTCGCCCTGAGCCAGACGGGCCCGGGTGTCCGCGTCCAGATCGGAGCCGAACTGGGCGAAGCCCTGCAGCTCGCGGTACTGGCTGTAGAGCAGCTTCAGGCTGCCGGCCACCTTCTTCATGGCCTTGATCTGGGCGTTGCCGCCCACGCGGCTGACGGAAATGCCCGGGTTAACGGCGGGCATGACGCCGGAGTGGAACAGCTCGGTTTCCAGAAAGATCTGGCCGTCGGTGATGGAGATCACGTTGGTGGGGATGTAGGCGGAAACGTCGCCCGCCTGGGTTTCGATGATGGGCAGCGCCGTAATGGAGCCGCCGCCGTAGGCCTTGTCCACCCGGGCAGCCCGCTCCAGAAGACGGCTGTGCAGGTAGAACACGTCGCCGGGGTACGCCTCGCGTCCCGGGGGACGGCGGATCAGCAGGGACAGGGCGCGGTACGCCACCGCGTGCTTGCTCAGGTCGTCGTAGACGATCAGCACGTCCTTGCCCTGATCCATGAAGTATTCAGCCATGGCGCAGCCGGAATAGGGCGCGATGTACTGCAAGGGCGACTGTTCGCTGGCTGTAGCGGATACCACGATGGTGTAATCCATCGCGCCGCCCGCGGTCAGGGTATCCACCATCTGGGCCACGGTGGAGCATTTCTGGCCGATGGCCACATAAATGCAGATCACGTCCTTGCCCTTCTGGTTCAGGATGGTATCCAGCGCGATGACGGTCTTACCGGTCTGACGGTCGCCGATGATGAGTTCACGCTGGCCCCGGCCAATGGGGATCATGCTGTCGATGGCCTTGATGCCGGTCTGCAGCGGAACGGATACGCCCTTGCGCTCGATGATGCCGGGGGCGTTGCGCTCGATGGGATAATACTCGCTGGTCTCCACCGGGCCCTTGCCGTCGATGGGATGGCCCAGCGCGTTGACCACGCGGCCAATGAGCTTCTCGCCCACGGGCACGGACACCACGGTGCCGGTGCGCTCCACCACGTCGCCCTCGCGGATGCCCTCGTCGCTGCCCAGCATGACGATGGCCACGGAGTTTTCCTCCAGATTCAGCGCCATGCCGTATTCGCCGTTGGAGAAGCGCAGCAGCTCGTTGGCCATGCACTTGTCCAGCCCGGAGGCCCGGGCGATGCCGTCGCCGATCATGATGACGGTGCCGGTATCCGCCTGCGAGATCTTATTTTCGTAATGCTTGATCTGCTCTTTGATGAGCTTGGAAATTTCCTCGGGTTTTAACTGCATTGTCTCACCGCCTGTTATCAGGCCTGACCGCCGATGGCCCGATGGATGGCCGTAAGGCGGCTCTGGACGGTATTATCATAGTGCTTGCCGTCCATCTCCAGCCGAACGCCGCCCAGCACCGCCGGGTCAAGCCGTTCCTTCAAAACAATCTGTTTGCCGGTCATGGCGCTCAGTTTTTCCATGAGCTTTTTCCGCTGCCCGTCGTCCAGCGGGACGGCGGTGGTGACGCTGGCCTCCACAATGCCGTTATCCTGAAGATAACGGGCCCGGTAGGCCTTCGCGCAGTCGGAGAATTCATGCAAAAGCCCCTTTTCCAGAAGGATCTTGCAGAAATTCAGCACATAGGGGTGTACCTGTCCCCGCAGGGTCTTGTCCAGAATGCCGAGCCTTTCTTCCCGGCCCAGCGACATATTGGACAAAAGCCGCAGGTAATCGGGCTGAGCCTTGAAGCTGCCGTTCAGCACGTCCAGCTCCTCCAGCACGTCCCCGGACAGCGCTTCCTCCGCGCACAGGGCGTACAGGCCTTCGCCGTACTCTCTGCTCTGCTCCGTCACTGCCGGTCACCCACGTTCTTGATAAATTCATCCACAAAGGTATCCTGGTCTTCCTTGCGGATCTCGCGTTCCACGACCTTGGATGCGATGCTGACGGCCAAATCGGAGATTTCTCCCCGCACGTCCGTGAGCATGCGCCGCTTTTCCTGGGCGATCTCTTCTTCCGCCTTCTGCTTCAGATGGCTGGCCTGGCTGCTGGCTTCCTGAACGATCTGGTCGCCGCGGCGCTGGGCCGTCTGGGTAGCGGTGCGGACGATCTTGTCCGCCTCCTCCCGGGCCCCGGCCAGCTTCTCTTCATATTCCTGCTTCATGCTTTCGGCGTCGGTGCGGCTTTGATCCGCCGCGTCGTACATTTCCGTCACCTGATGCTGCCGGGTGTTCAGCACGCCCTGCACCTTGGCAAAAAGCACTTTTTTCAGAATCAGGTAAATAATCAGCAGGTTGGCAAGGGAAATGAGGATCTGCCACAGGTTCACCGAAATGATGTCCAATGACTGTACGCTCATACACTATTGCCTTTCCAATTCGGGATGGGATTCAGAATTCCGTCAGCCAATGGCGTTCAGAAGGATGTTCACAAACAGGTTGGGCGCCACGAAGATCAGCAGAATGCCGATAACCAGGCCGTACAGACCGGTGGTTTCCGCGATGGCGCAGCCCATGATCATGGTGGAAGTGACGGCGCTCTTGCACTCGGGCTGGCGGCCGATGGCTTCACAGGCCTTGGCAACGGCGTTGCCTTCACCAATACCGGGGCCGATACCGGCGATCAGAGCGAGACCCGCGCCGATGGCGCAGCCGGCGAGAATGATACCAATAGCGAGTTCCATAAATAGAATCCTCCTTGTTTGCAGCGTGTGTGGACAAATGGGCTTCCCTGCGTTGCTTTTGGCAGGGCCGCCTGCTTATTCCTCCTCGGGGGCAGCCGTACCGATATACAGCATGGTCAGCATGGCGAAGATGAACGCCTGCATCAGGCCGCTGAAAATATCGAAGTACAGCGACAAAACGGCCGGAAGACCGACCTGCAGCAGGGGGAAGCTTCCCGCAGCCAGCCCAGCAGCAGCTTGCTCAGTCCCTGCAGCGCATAGGCTACCAGCGTGGAAATGACCACGCCGGAAAGCACGTTTCCGTAATGACGGAACGACATGGACACGGGGGTGGCGAATTCGCCGATGATGTTAAAGGGCGCAAAGACCGGCACCGGCTCGAAGAAGCCCTTCACATAAGGCCCAAGGCCGCCCTTGAGCTTGTAGTGGGTGATGAGCACGAACACCAGAATCGCCCATCCGGCCACGACGTTCATATCGGAAGTCGGGGGCCGAAGGCCGACCAGGCTCATCAGGCTGGAAAACGCGGACAGGGCCATAATGCCCGCCACAAAGGGCGCGAAGCCCATGAAGCGCTTGCCCATGTTTTCCCGTACCAGACCGTTGGTCTTTTCTACAATCCATTCCGCCGCCAGCTGGCGCTTGCTGCCCGGCTTCACCGTGATGCCATGTACCAGATACAGGCACAGCCCCAGGATGGAGATCATCACCAGCCAGGAATTCACCTGACTTTCGGTAATGGGCAGATCCTGCACCGGCATGGGAATAGTAAAGTAGATGCGCGCCCCGCTAATCTCAATCCCCTCCGACGCTGGAGTCGTCAGGATCTTGAGCGCCATGCCCGCCGCCAGCGGCAGGATCATCATGGCAATCAGCAGCACGTCCACCGCACGAAACCGCGCGGATTTTCGATTCATTTCGGATCATCCCTCCTTTGCTTTGGTAATGCTTTTTTCGTGAAGAAAAACGCAAAAAGCTGCCTTCGGCGCTCAGTCGATCTTCACGTCGTCCTTCCCTTCGGCGGCAGTCTGGCCGTTCTTTTTGTCAAACAGCGGACGGAAGGCCACCGCGATACGCGGGAAGAACAGGGGCACGATCACCGCTACCGTCTGGAAGCAGTTCAGCGCGATGCCTACGCAGCAGATGACGATCAGCATCAGCATCCGCAGCATCTGCGACAGCTTCAGCTTGGCGGAAGCGGCCTTTTCCTCCAGCCCCACCGCCCGCTGAATGGTCCATCCCATCAGGAAGAAATTGAGGATGGCCGCGCCGCCCCCCAGCAGATTGCCCAGCGGAACCGTGTAGTCCATATGGCCGGTCAGCAGGAACACCAGCTCCATCACCGCGCTGAGCAGAAGCACCCAGCCCGCGATATAGCCGGTTTCTTTTTTGACGGTAGGATCGATTCGGCTCATTCCTCAATTCTCCTTTCGGAATGTCTGTCAGGACAAAGGCGTTACTTGGTTCCGAAGAGACGGTCGCCCGCGTCGCCCAGGCCGGGAACGATATAGCCGTGCTCATTGAGCTTTTCATCGCAGGCGGCCACATAGATGTTCACGTCGGGATGATCCTTCTGCACCCGGGCGATGCCCTCGGGCGCGGCGATCAGGTTGACCAGACGGATGTTATGGCATCCGCGCTGCTTGAGGAACGTGATGGCGGCGGAGGCGCTGCCGCCGGTGGCCAGCATGGGATCCAGCACCAGAAGCTCGCGGTTCTGGCTGTCGTCAGGCAGTTTGCAGTAGTATTCCACAGGGTTGAGGGTCTCCGGATCGCGGTACAGGCCGATGTGGCCCACCTTGGCCGCAGGGATCAGGTTCAGCACGCCGTCCACCATGCCCAGACCGGCCCGCAGGATCGGAACGATACCGACCTTCTTGCCGCTCAGAACGCGGGTTTTCGTGGTGCAGATGGGCGTTTCCACTTCGGCTTCCTCGGTGGAGAGATCGCGGGTCACCTCGTAGACCATCAGCATGCTGATTTCCTCCAGCAGCTCGCGGAACTCCTTTGCGCCGGTTTTCTTGTCCCGCATCAGGCTCAGCTTGTGCTGGATCAGGGGATGGTCGAATACGTATACCTTGCCCATGAAACATTGCCTCCTTCGTCGTAGTGCCTTTGCATTGGTTTTCTTCCGGTTTCTTCCTCCGGCCTTTTGGCGCGGGCGGATTGCCGGAATCATCCACTTTCCATTATAGAGGAAAGAAACCGCCATTGCAAGCAAAACCGTCGTTTCCTTTGGCAAGCCCCTCCATTCTAGCCGCCCGTTGGCGGCGGCACAATGGACAAACGGGGCCCGCTGCCAAAAAGTTTGGCATTCTCCGTTCAGCGTCCAATGGTTTTTCCCCTTCTTTCCAACGAAAAACTCTTGTCAACCCTTTCAAAAGCGCGTATAATGAGCGCCGTGGCAAGGATCGTGAAACCCGAAGGGCTTCCGCCTTCAGAGAGCAGCCGGACGGTGCAAGGCTGCGGCGGGCGCTTCGTTTCCATCACGGGAGCCAACCGGCGACGAGCCGGGCGGGCGCGCCCGATACAGCGCAGAAAAGGGAAGGCAATTTGCCTTAATCTGGGTGGCACCGCGGAGCACGCTTCTCTCCGTCCCTGAGACCGACAAGGTCTTGAGGGGCGGTTTTCATTCTATCCGAAACAGGAGGAAATCAAACCATGCTGGACATCAAACGCATTCGGCAGAATCCCCAGGAATTGATCGACGCACTGAAGGCGCGCAATAAGGACATCTCTCTGGACGAATTTCTCAAGGAAGACGAAGAGCGCCGCGCCCTGATGGCCGAGGTAGAGGAAAAGAAGGCCCTGCGCAACCAGACCTCCAAGAAGATCGGTCTGGCCAAGAAGAACGGCGCCAGCGAGGAAGAGACCGCCGCTATCATGCGGGAAATGCGGGAACTGGGCGACGTGATCGACGCGCTGGACGAGAAGGTCAACGAGCTGGACGAGAAAATGCAGCAGTTCCTCATGCGCGTGCCCAACATCCCCAATCCCCGGGTGCCGATCGGCAAGGACGACAGCGAGAACGTGGAAGTGCGCCGCTGGGGCACGCCCCGTCAGTTCGGCTGGGAGCCCAAGGCGCACTGGGACATCGGCACCGATCTGAAAATTCTGGACTTTGACACCGCCGCCAAGATCTCCGGCGCGCGCTTCACCATCTATCGCGGTCTGGGTTCCCGTCTGGAGCGCTCCATCATCAACTTCTTCCTGAACACCCACGTGGCCGCAGGCTACGACGAGGTCTATCCGCCCTACATGGTCACCCGCGCCACCATGACCGGCACCGGCCAGCTGCCCAAGTTTGAGGACGACGCCTACAAGGTCGATCAGGACACCTTCCTGATCCCCACCGCCGAAGTGCCCGTCACCAACATGTACCGCGACATGATCCTGGACGGCGCGCAGCTGCCCATCCGTCACTGCGCCTACTCCAGCTGCTTCCGCGCCGAAGCGGGCAGCGCCGGCCGCGACACCCGCGGTCTGATTCGTCAGCACCAGTTCAACAAGGTGGAAATGGTGAAGATCGCCAAGCCCGAAGAGAGCTACGCCGAGCTGGAAAGCATGACCGCCGAGGCGGAGAAGGTGCTGCAGCTGCTGGGTCTGCCCTACCGCGTGGTGAACCTCTGCACCGGCGATCTGGGCTTCAGCGCCGCCCAGACCTACGACATCGAAGTCTGGATGCCCTCCTACGGCCGCTATGTGGAAATCTCCAGTTGCTCCGACTGCGAGGACTTCCAGGCCCGCCGCGCCAGCATCCGCTACCGCGAGACCCCCAAGGACAAGCCCCAGTTTGTCCACACCCTGAACGGCAGCGGCGTGGCTGTCGGCCGCACCGTAGCCGCCATTCTGGAAAACTACCAGAACGAAGACGGCACGGTCACGGTGCCCGAAGCGCTGGTGCCCTACATGGGAACGAACATCATCAAGTAAGGGTTTTTCAGGTTTCCCTTGAAAGGGAAAGGAATCCCCGCCGCAGGTTTGGGTCTGCGGCGGGGGTTTTGCTTTTGCGGGCATCCGCGTCTGGTCGTTGCCGCAAATGGCCGGTGAAGTGCACGGCAGTGCGAACCGCGCTGATGGTTGGCTTTGAGGAAAGCGTTTTGTGCGCCCGCAGGCGCAATCCCCTGCTCTCGGCGGGGATTGGCACGCCGATTGTTTGCCTTGATGAAAGCTCCTACGTTTTTGCCGGACTGCTTACCCCGCATTTTTCTCGCCGAGTGCGGCCCGAAGGGGGTGCAGGGGGGCGAGCGGAAAGCCCCCTGCTTTTCTGCCGGAATATTTATACCCCGTTGGGTTTTCCGCCAACTACGGCCCGGGGAACGAAGGGAAGCGCGTGCCCAGTGGGCACAACCGCCGAAGGCGGTTAGCGACCCGGAGTTCAGGCAAACAACAAGCGGAGCGCACGGCAGTGCGAACCGCGCCGATTGTCTGCCCCGAGGAAAGCCCCCAGTGCGCCCGCAGGCGCATACCCCTGCCCTGCCCCCGGTGGGGCCTGACGCGCCGACACCGGCGCGAGGGCATGGCTTGCAGCCCTATGGGGCGCTCACACTTTTCTTTCGGTGGCGAAAGAAAAGTGTGCAAAAGAAAGCCAGCGGCACGGCGACTCCGGGAAAAAGCCCT
>SFGO01000116.1 GCA_004556545.1 Clostridiales bacterium | reverse complement strand
CGCCGTGCCGCTGGCTTTCTTTTGCACACTTTTCTTTCGCCACCGAAAGAAAAGTGTGAGCGCCCCATAGGGCTGCAAGCCCTGCCCTCGCGCCGGAGTTGGCGCGTCAAGCCCCGTCAAAGGGGAATCTCTTGCGGCAAAATTGTCTTTTAGCGATGCAATGCAGGGGGGCTTTCCGCTCGCCCCCTGCACCCCTTCGGATCGCCACTCGAAGCAATCGAGCGCCCCATAGGGCTGCAAGCCCTTCTTCCGCGCCAGAGTCGGCGCGTCATTCCCCGCCAAAGGGGAAGCTCTTGCGGCAAAGTTGTCTTTTAGCGATGCAATGCAGGGTGGCTTTCCGCTCGCCCCCCGCACCGCCACCCGAAGCAATCGAGCGCCCCATAGGGCTGCAAGCCCTTCTCTTGCCCACGGCTTGTCACCCCTTCACCTTCGCCATGTATATTTCCATATGCACCGTAATCTTCTCCAAACGCTTTTCCCGCCGTATTTCTTCTGGAATGGAAAACGTCATGGGCGTCATGCAGAGAAAATCCGACGATTGGCGCTCGTCCAGAGGAAACTCGCAGCGAACCGTCGCGTGCTCCAAAATTTCCCCGTGCCCTTCCAAATGACGGATCACCCGTTCGTTGTCGTAATCCGGATTCCGAAGCCGATCCCGGAATAAAGCTCGAATCTCCTTCAGATAATCCGCGCCGGGAATGGCCTTGATCAGTACGCCATGCTGGCCCAGAACCGATGAAAACGCCTGATAATCCGCAGGCGTCAGCACGTCCAGCACCACGTCCATGCCGGAGGGCCGGAATGGAAGACGCTTCAGGTCGGCCACCATCCAGCAGGCCTCCCGGTTCCGGGCGGCGCGCTGGATGCCGTCCCGGCTCAGGTCCACCCCAAAGCAGGCCGCACCGGGAAAACGACGGGCCAGCCCGGCGCAGTAGTAGCCTTCGCCGCAGCCCACATCCGCCAGCGTAAAGGTCGAATCGCCGAAACGGCGCTCCAGCATTTCGCAGACCGCTTCCAGCACGGGACGGTAGAACCCGTCCGCAAAGATCCGGCTGCGGGCTTCGAAAAGGGAAGCGTCGTATTTTTCCTTCTTCTGGTCATGGGACGGGGCCAGATTCACATATCCTTTGGCGGACAGATCATAGCAGTGGCCGCTTCCGCAGCGGAATTGCCCGCGCTCCAAGGTAAAATCCGCCCCGCATTTGGGACAGCGGAGCAGCGGAAGCTCCGGCTCCCAGCGCTTGGATAGTTCTTCGATCTTCATAGGACGGCACCCTTTCCCGTTTTACCGCAGATTTCCCGAAATGTTTTCGACAACCGGGCGGCGTTTCCTGCCGTCCGCACCTGCCCTCAAAAACCCAAAAAGCGGGAAAAACCCAAAGAATTTCGGATAAGTTGCCTTTACCCCTTGCAAAATGGCCGTTCATTTTGTAAAATATGGGGTGGGTTTCATCACTATTTTGGGAGGTATATTCTTATGGTCAAAGTTGCGATTAACGGTTTTGGACGTATTGGCCGTCTGGCGTTCCGTCAGATGTTCGGTGCCGAGGGCTACGAAGTGGTCGCCATCAACGACCTGACCAGCCCCGCCATGCTGGCTCATCTGCTGAAGTATGATACCGCTCAGGGTTCCTACTGCGGCCACATCGGCGAAAACCTGCACACCGTTGAGTCCACCGAGAATTCCATCATCGTGGACGGCAAGGAAATCAAGATCTACGCTGAGAAGGACGCCGCCAACTGCCCCTGGGGCCAGCTGGACGTGGACGTTGTTCTGGAATGCACCGGCTTCTACTGCAGCAAGGAAAAGAGCGAAGCTCACCTGAAGGCTGGCGCCAAGAAGGTCGTTATTTCCGCTCCCGCCGGCAAGGATCTGCCCACCATCGTGTTCTCCGTCAACGAGAAGACCCTGACCAAGGAAGATAAGATCATTTCCGCCGCTTCCTGCACCACCAACTGCCTGGCTCCCATGACCAAGGCTCTGAACGACAAGTATCCGATCGTCAGCGGCATCATGACCACCGTGCATGCCTACACCGGCGACCAGATGATCCTGGACGGCCCCCACCGCAAGGGCGACCTGCGTCGTGCCCGTGCCGGCGCTCAGAACATCGTGCCTAACTCCACCGGCGCCGCCAAGGCCATCGGCCTGGTGATCCCCGAGCTGAACGGCAAGCTGATCGGTTCCGCCCAGCGTGTGCCCGTGTGCACCGGCTCCACCACCATCCTGGTGGCGGTTGTGAAGGGCACCGACGTGACCGTGGATTCCATCAATGAAGCCATGAAGGCTCAGGCCTCCGCCAGCTTCGGCTACAACACCGAGCCAAGATCGACGACGACACCTATCAGGTGCAGGTCGTGTCCTGGTACGACAACGAGAACAGCTACACCAGCCAGATGGTCCGCACCATCAAGTACTTCGCGGAGCTGGGCTGATTGCGGCGTTCCGTTCTGTAAAATGCCAAACCGGTCGCGTCAGCGGCTGAGATAAGCGTTTTCCCCTTCTTCCAGCATTGGAGGAAGGGGCTTTTTGTATGGCGGAAGCAGCGCTGCTGATATTCAAAATAAAAAAACTGTAGAAAATGTAGAAAAAGGTTGATTTTCGGGGAAGGGGGGGTAAAATGGTTGTAGTTCATCAAAGAATCACGATTTCATGCTGATCTGGCAGCGCAAAGGAATCATCCTGCCGTTCCGTGTCATAAAAAACCGCCGCCGCTTCCGGAAATCGTGAAAAAACAAGGGGAGGAATCGAACCATGGCATTAGTGAACTGTCCTGAATGCAACGAGAGCGTATCCCAGAAGGCGAGCGTCTGCCCTCATTGCGGTTATCCCATGAAGCCGGAGGAAGAAGCAACGCAATATGAATTGCAAAAGGAAACTGCTTCCGATTCATATGGAGCGAGCTTTATGCGGGCCATGGCGTGGATTATCTGGATTGGCGGATTGGTTCTCGCCATTGCTTCCAGCATTGGTTCAGAATCCTATGGGTATTATTCCACCAGAACCACCTTCAACTGGGGAAATTTCTTCACCGTCGGTGGCACCTATGCCGTCTATGGCGGTTTGGCATGGAGCATAGCTTTACTTTTCGAGGATGTGCATGGTATTTTTCAGGTGATGAACACGCTGAAAATAGTGACGAAGGCGAAACAAAATATACCCGCTAACAGCCCGAGCTACTCTTATAATCATTCTTCCCGGAGAGAAACGAATGAAATTGGTGGAAATACGAAGGCACCTTTGTCTGCTTCAGACGTTCAGGAGAACGTGCCAGCTGTTGTACCCCTTCAGGACGTAGACCCCGATTATGTCATTTGCCCCAAGTGCAATCAACGGCAAAAGGCGAACCGTCTTTGCTGTTTTAATTGCGGTATCAAATTTGCCAAACCCGAATCTGCTGAAGAGATACAGACGTCAGCATCATCGAATTCCAGCACAGACAACCTATGGAAATGCCAGAAATGCGGGACAATGAACAGTAAATATAGACTGATCTGCAAAAATTGTGGAACCAATAAGGACTAACTAACGCTGAAACGGCGAAGGTATCATTCCTCCGCCGTTTTCTCTTTACCTTATTGTTTTGCTTTTTTAATCCCTCCGGAACAAATCCCGTGTATAAACCTTCTCCTCCACATCGTCCAGACAGGGGTCGTAGCGGTTGGCGATGATGACGTTGCAGCGGCGCTTGAATTCCGCCAGGTCGTTGACCACCTCGCTGCCGAAGAACGTCGCGCCGTCTTCCAGCGTGGGTTCGTAAATGAGGATGGAGGCTCCTTTGGCCTTGATACGCTTCATCACGCCCTGAATGGAGGACTGACGGAAGTTGTCGCTGCCCGTCTTCATGGTCAGACGGTATACGCCCACTGCGACGGGATGCTCCTGCCGGGCGTCGTAGGTGTTGTTTTCGCCGTAGCTGTAGTAGCCGGCTTTCTCCAGCACCCGGTCGGCGATGAAATCCTTGCGGGTGCGGTTGGCATCCACGATGGCCTGAATCAGATTTTCCGGCACATCCTCATAATTGGCCAGCAGCTGTTTGGTGTCCTTGGGCAGACAGTAACCGCCGTAGCCGAAAGAGGGATTGTTGTAGTGGGAACCGATACGGGGGTCCAGACACACGCCGTCGATGATCTGCCGGGCGTTCAGGCCCTTGAGCTCCGCATAGGTGTCCAGCTCGTTGAAGAAGCTGACCCGCAGGGCCAGATAGGTGTTGGCGAAGAGTTTGACCGCTTCGGCCTCTGTGAAGCCCATGAACAGCGTGTCGATGTTTTCCTTGACCGCGCCCTCCTGAAGCAGCGCGGCAAAGACATGGGCAGCCTCTACCAGTCGGGGGTCGTTCATGTCCGTGCCCACGATAATGCGGCTGGGGTAAAGGTTGTCGTACAGCGCCCTGCTTTCCCGCAGAAATTCCGGGCTGAAAAGGATGTTCCGGCTGCCCAGCTTTTCCCGGACGGACCGGGTATAGCCAACGGGAATGGTGGATTTGATCACCATGATCGCGTCCGGGTTGACGCTCATGACCAGCTCGATAACGCTTTCCACGGCGGAGGTGTCAAAATAGTTTTTGCGGCTGTCATAGTTGGTGGGCGCGGCGATGACCACGAAATCCGCCTCCCGGTAGGCCGCTGCGCCGTCCAGCGTGGCGGTCAGCTGAAGCGGACGGTTCGCCAGAAAATCTTCGATTTCATCGTCCTGAATGGGGGAGCGCCGCTGGTTGAGCATCTCCACCTTTTCGGGCACGATGTCCACTGCAGTCACGGGATGATGCTGAGAGAGAAGCGTGGCAATGGAAAGCCCTACGTAGCCGGTTCCGGCTACGGCAATTTTCAGTTCGGAGAATGGTTTCATCGTTTGTCCTCCCGCCGCCGAAGAATCCGGCGGACTTGTGTATCAATTCATTGAGATTATAGCATAATTTTTTCCGGATGTCCAACGGACGGCGCGGCGGCGCAAACGGCGGGCAAAACTCCCGCTCTTTCCCGTTCTTTCCTCTACAGTTCTTTCCTCATCAAAATATTGACAAATCGCGCTTTTCAAACTATGATGGACGGGTATCGAATCGGAGGAGGAATCATCATGGCAGCATTGACGATGGATAAGCTGGTTGCGCTTTGCAAGGGGCGCGGCTTTATTTTCGCCGGAAGCGAAATTTACGGCGGCCTGGCCAACAGCTGGGACTACGGCCCTCTGGGCGTGGAATTCAAGAATAACGTGAAAAAGGCCTGGTGGCAGAAGTTCGTTCAGGAAAGCAAGTATAACGTGGGCTTGGACGCGGCGATTCTGATGAATCGGGAAGTCTGGGTGGCTTCCGGCCACGTGGGCGGCTTCAACGATCCGCTGATGGACTGCAAGGCCTGCAAGGCCCGCTTCCGCGCGGACAAGCTGATCGAGGACTTCACCAAGGGCGAAGAAACCGGCGACGGCTGGACCAACGAGGAACTGGAAAAGTATATCGCCGAGCATGACATCGTCTGCCCCGTGTGCGGCAAGAAGGATTTCACCGGCATCCGCCAGTTCAACCTGATGTTCAAGACCCACGCGGGCGTGACGGAAAACGCCACCAACGAAATCTATCTGCGTCCCGAAACGGCGCAGGGTATTTTCGTTAATTTCCCCAGCGTGATGCGCTCTACCCGCAAAAAGCTGCCCGCCGGCATTGCCCAGATCGGCAAATCCTTCCGCAACGAAATCACCCCCGGCAACTTCATCTTCCGGGTGCGCGAATTCGAGCAGATGGAGCTGGAATTCTTCTGCAAGCCCGGCGAGGATCTGGAATGGTTCAACTACTGGCGCTCCTACTGCCGCGACTGGCTGCTGAGCCTGGGCATGCAGGAGGATCATCTGCGCCTGCGGGATCATGAGCCCGAGAAGCTGGCCTTCTATTCCAAGGCGACCACGGACTTTGAATTCCTGTTCCCCTTCGGCTGGGGCGAACTGTGGGGCGTGGCCGACCGTACCGATTACGACCTGACCCAGCATCAGAATCACTCCGGCAAGAGCATGGAGTATCTGGATCCCGTGACCAACGAGAAGTATATTCCCTACTGCATCGAGCCCTCTCTGGGCGTGGACCGCGCCGTGCTGGCCTTCCTGTGCAACGCCTACGAGGAGCAGGAGCTGGAGGGCGGCGACGTGCGCACGGTGCTGCATTTCCATCCGGCGCTGGCACCCTTCAAGGCCGCCGTGCTGCCCCTGCAGAAGAACAAGCTGGGCGCGCTGGCCAGCGGCATTTACGAGAAGCTGTCCAAGAGCTTTATGGTGGACTACGATGAAACCGGCTCCATCGGCAAGCGCTATCGCCGTCAGGATGAGATCGGCACGCCGTTCTGCATCTGCGTGGACTTCGAAACCGAAGAAACCGGAACCGTCACCATCCGCGACCGCGACACCATGCAGCAGGAGCGCGTGAAGGTGGACGATCTGGAAGCCTATATCGCCCAGCGCGTGAAGTTCTGATGATTGCATTGCGTCCGGCTCGAAAGAGCCGGACGCAGAGTGTCAAAAAGTAGAGGTGCAGGAGGCACTGCCTCCTGCCGGGGTTATAGGGGCGGAGCCCCGAGGACGAGGACAGCCCGAAGGGCTACCGCAGTCCGAAGCCCGCCACGCCTAGCGGGGCGGGCCGCAAAGCGCTGTTTGCGGGCACTGGCGGCCAACTTGGGGTTTTTCGACAGGCTGCGTCCGGCTCGAAAGAGCCGGACGTTTTGTTTGCCGTTTTTTCTTCCCCAACTCCCATTTGCACCCCTTCCGCCCTTCGTGGTATAATAAGTCGTTACGGCTTTCCGCCGGTTATGAAGAGATTTGGAGTGGTTAAACCTCATGGCAAAGAAGTATGACGCCAGCAGTATTCAGGTTCTCGAAGGGCTGGACGCGGTGCGGATGCGTCCGGGCATGTATATCGGCTCCACCGGCAGCCGGGGTCTCCACCATATGCTGTGGGAGATCGTGGATAACGCCATCGATGAAGCCATGGGCGGTTATGCCCATCACGTGAAGGTCACGCTGTATAACGACTGCTCCGCCAGCGTACAGGACGACGGACGCGGCATGCCGGTGGACATCCATCCCACGATGGGGGTCAGCGGTACGGAAGTTATCTTCACCAAGCTTCACGCGGGCGGCAAGTTCAATAACGAAAACTACGCCTACTCCGGCGGCCTGCACGGCGTGGGCGCGTCCGTGGTGAACGCGCTGAGTCGCTGGACCACGGTGGATGTGTTTCATGATTTCAAGCACTATCAGGCCCGTTTTGAGAGCGTGACCGATCCGGCGACGGGCAAGATCACCGCCGGGCATACGGTGCAGCCTTTGAAGCAGCTGGGCAATACCCGGCAGCGGGGCTCGCTGATCCGCTTTCTGCCGGACGACCGGGTCTTTGAGACGATCCAGTTCAATCACGACGTCGTTTGCCGCCGCCTGCGGGAGCTGGCCTACCTGAATAAGGGACTGGCCATCACCTTCACCGACGAGCGCATTCCGGAAAAGCCGGCCCAGCCCGCCGAAGCAGATGCGGATGCGGCGGAGGAAACGGCGGAGAACGCCGCCAGCGCCCCGCAGCGCACCCAGACCTTCCTGTTTGAGGGCGGCATTCTGGATTATGTCAAGTACATGAACGAGGAAAAAACGCCCCTCCACGAAGAACCCATCTATATCGAGGGCAAGCGGGAGGACGTGATTTTCCGGGCGGCGATCCAGTATACGGACAGCTATACCGAGAATGTGTTCTCCTATGTCAACAACATTCCCACCGGCGAGGGCGGAAGCCACGAAACGGGCTTCAAGGCCGCCTATACCAAGGTGATGAATGATTTTGCCCGCCGCCTGGGAGCATTGAAGGATAAGGACCCCAACCTGGGCGGCGACGACTTCCGGGAGGGCATGACCGCCGTGATGGTGGCCATGGTGAAGAATCCCCAGTTCGAGGGCCAGACCAAGGGCCGTTTGGGCAATACGGAGGTTCGTCCGCTGGTGGAAGCCATCGTGACCCAGCAGCTGACCGCCTATTTTGAAAACCTGAAAAATCAGGAGCTGTGCCAGAAGCTGGTGGAAAAGGCCGTCCGCGCCGCCCACGTCCGGGAAGCCGCCCGGAAGGCCCGGGACGTGGCCCGCACCAAAAACGCGCTGGAAGCCGCGCCGCTGGTGGGCAAGCTGGCCAGCTGCACCGGGCGCAAGCCGGAGCTGAACGAGCTGTTCATCGTAGAGGGCGACAGCGCAGGCGGCAGCGCCAAGCAGGGCCGGGACCGCCGCTTTCAGGCCATTCTGCCCCTTCGGGGAAAGCCACTGAACGCCGAGAAAAAGCGCATCGATCAGGTGCTGAACAACGAGGAGTTCCGTTCCCTCATCACCGCGCTGGGCACCAACATCGACGAGAGCTTCAGCCTGAACGGGCTGAAGTACTACAAGGTCATCATCCTCAGCGACGCCGATCAGGACGGCGCGCATATCCGGGCCATTCTGCTCACCTTCTTCTACCGCTATATGCGGGAGCTGATCACCGCCGGGCATGTGTACATCGGCATGCCGCCCCTGTACAAGATCCAGCGGGGCAATAAGGTGCAGTACGCCTACGACGACGCGGAGCTGGCCAAGCTGACCAAGGGCAGCGCCAAGGGCTACACCCTGCAGCGCTACAAGGGCCTTGGCGAAATGAACCCGGAGCAGCTGTGGGAAACCACCATGGATCCGGCCAATCGAAAGCTGATGAAAGTCACCATCGAGGACGGCGCGCAGGCCGAACGGCTGGTCACTATCCTCATGGGCGACAAGGTGGAGCCCCGCCGGGAGTACATCAGCCAGTATGCTGACTTCAACCGGGAAGACAGCTTCACCACCCTGACCGACAGTCTGGAGGAAGGAGGCAGGCGCTCGTGAGCCGCAAAGACGACAAGACCCCGGTCATAGAAGAAAATATCGTTTCCGTGCCCATGGAGGAGGTCATGCATATGAGCATGATCCCCTATGCCGAGCATGTCATCATGGATCGGGCCATCCCCCGGGTGGAGGACGGCATGAAGCCGGTGCAGCGCCGCATCCTCTTCACCATGAACGAACTGGGCATCACCCCGGATACCCCTTACCGCAAATGCGCCCGCATCGTGGGCGACTGCCTTGGTAAATATCATCCCCACGGCGACAGCAGCGTGTACGACGCGCTGGTGCGTCTGGCGCAGGATTTCAGCATGCGGGGCACGCTGGTGGACGGCCACGGCAACTTCGGCTCCGTGGACGGCGACAGCGCCGCCGCCATGCGTTATACCGAGGCGCGCATGACCCCGCTGGCCATGCTCATGCTCAAGGATATCGACAAGGATACCGTGCCCTTCCGGCTGAACTTCGACGATACCCTGAAGGAACCGGACATGCTGCCCGCCAGCTTCCCCAATCTGCTGGTGAACGGCGCGGGCGGCATCGCCGTGGGTCTGGCCACCAATATTCCGCCCCACAATCTGCGGGAGAGCATCAACGCGGTCATTGCCCAGATCGATAACCCGGATATTACCGTGGACGAGCTGATGAAGATCATCCCCGCCCCGGATTTCCCCACCGGCGGCATTCTGCTCAACACGCCGGAGCTGCGGGCCGCCTATGAAACGGGCCGGGGCAAGCTGCTGCTCCGGGCCAAGACCCACATCGAGGACGGCCCGGCGGGACGAAAGCTGATCGTCATTACCGAAATTCCCTATCAGGTCAACAAATCCGCCATGCTGGAAAAAATCCTCCGGCTGAGCGAGGAAAAGAAGGCGGCGCTGGGCTGCATCTACGACATCCGGGACGAGAGCGACCGCACCGGCATGCGGGCTGTGATCGAGCTGCGCAAGGACGCGGACGTGGACAAGGTGCTGGCCTATCTGTTCAAGTACAGCGATATGCAGGTCACCTTCGGCGTGAACATGGTGGCCATTGCCGACGGCAAACCCCGGCTGCTGAGTCTGCGCCGGATGATCCGCTACTACATCCGCCACCGGAAAAACGTCATCACCGCCCGCACCCAGTATGAGCTGGACAAGGCCAAGGCCCGGGCCCACATTTTGGAGGGCCTGATGATCGCCGTGGACAATCTGGACGAAGTGATCCAGCTGATCCGCAAGAGCGAAAACCCCAAGGCGGCCAAGGCGGGCCTGATGGAGCGCTTCGGCCTGACGGAAATTCAGGCGCAGGCCATTCTGGACATGCGTCTTCAGCGCTTGACCGGGCTGGAAATTCTGGCCCTGCGCAAGGAATACGCCGAACTGCTGAAGACCATCGCCGAGCTGGAGGCGATCCTGAACAATGAAAAGAAGCTCATGAACGTCATCAAGAAGGAGCTTCAGGCCGTGGCCGATCAGTTCGGCGACGAGCGCCGCACCACCATTGAGGAAGTCCACAATGTGGTGGAGGCCTTAGTGAAGGAAGAAAAGACGGCGGAGGAAGCGCTGATCACCTTCTCCCAGGAGGGCTATCTGCGGCGCAGCTGGCCCAAGGCCAAAAAGGCGGCCCAGCCCGAGGACAGCCTGCCGGACGACCCGCCCGTTTATTCCTTTGAAACGGACACGGATCACACCCTGTTCTTCTTTACGGATCTGGGCAACTGCTACCAGCTGAATGTGGGCGCGCTGCCGGAAATGAACAAGCCGAAAGACCGCGGCTCCCTGCTCAGCGGCGTACTGGCCGGGCTGGAAACCGACGAAAAGCCCGTCTATCTGATGTGCGCCACGGCGGAGGAACTGAACACCCTGCCCGACCTGCTCTTCGTGACGGCGCGGGGCCAGCTGAAACGCTCCGCCGCCAGCGAATATGCCGTGAAGCGCTCCAAGTTCGGCGCGCTGAACCTGCGGGAGGGCGACAGTCTCCACGCGGTGCTTTCGCTGGACGCTTCCGCCGACGTGCTGATGATCTCCGAAACCGGCATGTGCATCCGTTTCCATGCCGATCAGGTGCCCGCCATGGGCCGGGTCTCCGGCGGCGTAAAGGGCATGACCCTTGACTTAAACGACCGCATCCTGTGGGTGGGCCAGCCCGCCGCCGCAGATCAGATGCTGCTCCTGACCGAGCGGGGCTTCGGCAAGCGGGTGCCCTACACCGATTACGAGCCGCAGGCCCGGGGCGGCAAGGGCGTGAAGACCTTCTATTACCAGAAGAGCGGCTCCAATGGCACCCGTATCGCCGGGGCGGCGCTGATCACCGCTCCCGGGCAGAACGTGGTCATTCACCAGAAGACCAGCAAGCCCACCCAGCTTTCCGCCGACGAGGTGATTCTCCAATCCAAGCAGGATCGCGGCATGCCTTACGTGATGGCGCTGATGGACGATACTGTCACCGGCGTGACCATCGTCTGAGCGGATTGCCTCTTGTCCCGCCGCTAAAACCGTGCTACACTGTACCCGTTCATATCAACAAACTGGAGGCATGGATCATGGAACGACCCAACGCATGGAAACAATATGACGAAGCATCCCTGAACGAGCTGAAGGAAATCAGCCGGAAATACCGTGTATTTCTGGATAACGGCAAGACCGAGCGCGAATGCGTGACCGAAACCGTAGAGACGGCCAAAGCGGCCGGTTATATCGACCTGGACGACGCCATCCAGGCGGGCAAGGCTCTTCAGCCCGGCGACAAGGTCTATGTGAACTGCATGGGCAAGGCCGTGATGCTCTTCCATCTGGGCGAAGCGCCCCTGACGGAAGGCGTCAACATCGTGGGCGCGCACATCGACTCGCCCCGCATCGACTTCAAGCAGAATCCCTTCTACGAGGACACCGATCTGGCTTATGCCGACACGCACTACTACGGCGGCATCAAGAAGTATCAGTGGGTGGCCCGGGCCATGGCCCTGCACGGCGTGGTGGCCAAAAAGGACGGCACGCTGGTGAACGTGGTCATCGGCGAGGACGAGGACGACCCGGTGGTCGGCGTTACCGACATCCTGATCCATCTGGCGGGCGAGCAGATGGGCAAGAAGGCCAGCGAGGCCGTTACCGGCGAAGCGCTGGACGTGCTGCTCTGCGGTCAGCCGCTGGCGGGCGAGGAAAAGGAACCCGTCAAGGCCATGCTTCTGTCCATTCTGAAGGAAAAGTACGGTCTGGAAGAGGAAGACATGCTCTCTGCCGAGATCGAAGTGGTGCCTGCCGACAAGTGCCGTGATTTCGGTCTGGATCGGAGCATGATGCTGGGCTACGGCCACGACGACCGCGTCTGCTCCTTTGCCTCTCTGGAAGCCATTCTCCGTCTGCCCGCCGTGCCGAAGCACACCTGCTGCTGCCTGCTGGCGGACAAGGAAGAAATCGGCAGCGTGGGCGCTACGGGCATGCGGGCCCATTATTTCGAAAACGCCATGGCGGAGCTGCTGGCTCTGACCACGGAGCACTACAGCGATCTGGTGCTGCGCCGGGCGCTGGCCGCCTGCCGCATGCTGAGCTGTGACGTGAGCGCGGGCTACGATCCGCTCTACGCCAGCTGCTTTGAAAAGAAGAACGCCGCCTATCTGGGCCGGGGCGTCTGCTACAACAAGTACACCGGTTCCCGCGGCAAATCCGGCTCCAACGACGCCAACGCGGAGTTCCTGGGCCGGCTGCGCAAGATCATGGACGACAACCACGTGGCCTGGCAAACGGCCGAGCTGGGCAAGGTAGACGTGGGCGGCGGCGGAACCATCGCCTACATCTGCGCCCTCTACGGCATGGAAGTGGTGGACAGCGGCGTTCCCGTGCTGAGCATGCACGCCCCGCTGGAGATCATCAGCAAGGCGGATCTTTACGAGGCTGTGAAGGCTTACCATGCCTTTATGCAGGAAGCCTGAGAGAACACGGAAGGGTGAACAGAACAAAGCCCGGCATGCGGTTGGATGCATGCCGGGCTTTTTCTGTGGGGGAAAAGAGAAAGGGCCATAGTGCACCCGCAGGTGCAAATCCCTGCCCCGGCGGGGTCTGACGCGCCGATTCCAGAGGCGGGTTGCCCTTGGGCAACCCGGTCTGCCTTTGGCAGACTGAACTTTTCAAATTAAATTTGAAAAGTTCACCGTCATCCAGTGGATACAACCGCCGCAGGCGGTTAGCGACCCGAAGTTCAGGCAAACAACAAGCGGGGCGCACGGCAGTGCGAACCGCGCCGATTGTTTGCCCCGAGGAAAGTCCCCTGCTTGCAGCGATAGGCGACAACTTTGCCGTAAGCAAATCTCCCCGGTGGGGTCTGACGCACCGACTCCGGCGCGGATAGGGACTTGCCGTCCCAAGGGGCGCTCACACTTTTCTTTCGGTGGCGAAAGAAAAGTGTGCAAAAGAAAGCCAGCGGCACGGCGACTCTTGCGGCCCGCCCCGCTTCGCACTGCGGCCAAGCCCTGCGCTACGCTTGTGCTTGGCTACGCGCTTCATGGCCTTCGGCCATTCCTGGCGCTAGTCGGCCTTCGGCCTCCCTTGGTGGCGGGCTTCGGTCTGCGGTAGCCCCTTCGGGGCTGTCCTCGACCTCGGTTCGCTTCGCTCACCCTTCTGGGGAAAAAGCCCTTTATTGCCCATTTTGACGGCGGGGCTCGCTATGTCGCGCGCAGCACAGTTGGGCTGCCAACATTTACGTTCGTGCGCGCTCGGAACTCGCCTTTTTCCGCCTTCAAAATGGGCGGGCCTTTTTCCCTCCGCTGCCTATCGCCGCTCTGTTCCCCCGCAGTTGGCGGTGGGCATACGCATCCCTTGCAAGTTGGGATGCTTCGATACGGTTGGGAAATTTTGCGGCGTGGATGAATGGACTGATTTTCTTTTCCCCTCGGTTGTCGGCTGGCAGGCTTACTCCTTGCGGGTTGGAATGCTTCGATATGGCTTGGAAATTTTTGCAACGCAAAAGGCCAGCGGGGTTTTCAAACCATGCTGGTCGCAGATTGCTGAAAAACGCCCTGTTTTTTTTCGAAAACGCGGCGTTTTTTGAATAGTAAGAACAAATTGACAAGAAAGGAACGTCTTGGCGATCTGTTTCATGTTCTGCACGGCAGCAGTAAGGAAGGACTATGTGCGGGCACAGCGCAGGCCGTGAAGGTTTTTGCTTCTCAAAGGAGCGTTCAATTGTCTGCGAACACAACGCAATTTTGTGGATAGAAAATACAGTCGTAGTGCTCGTCTTATACATATTCATATCACAAAAGGCTGCCCTTCTTCGTCATGGGATGCTTATAGGGCAGCGATCGAAAATTTGCTTCAAACCTTCACCCAGCTGTTTCTAGTAACGCTTGCAGTGACGGGAATCTGCTTCTTCATGTTTTTTCGGATTGGCGATTGCTTTGACGTGCGTTCCATCCATAAACACGCTCTCCGGCGAAAAATATCCAGCATGGGGCTTTCTTCAGAACCCATCGGATCGCAACCGGGGAGGCCATTGTCCTCGCAGTACAAATGAAGGAACATGTTCAGATAACTTTCAGGGTTCTTAACACTCGATCTGGATCCTGATTCCAGATTAGTTCATCCGGAAAAGCAGCTTCCTTGAGCAGTCTCTCCGTTTTGGGGTATAATCCTACTTCAAAGCACACATGAGCGTCCGTGGAGAGCACAACGGGACACAGATGCTTTTTACATGCTTCTAGCAGGATAAGGTTCTTTTCATAAACAGCGTCATGCCGCATGGCATGTTCATTAATTTCCAAAAATTTTCCTTTTTTGGCTGCAAGGCGTGCCAGCATATCAAAATCCAAATCGAAAAAAATATCCGCAGGATGGCCAATGGTATGCAACAATGGATTCTCCATTACGTTTTTAAGCGCATTCATGTGTGCGTCCTTTCCAACAGGCCTGACACAGTATGGATGAAGAGAAACGATAGCATAATCAAGGCATTTTAAGTCTGAGACTGTTAGGTCGATACGCCCCTCCATGTCCATAATATTTACCTCGGCACCGCGGAGCACAGTAATTTCTTCCATGACTCGGGGCCAGATAATCTGATTTCCAAAGTGCCAGTTATTTCCCGCATCAGGAGCTCCATAACCATGATCCGTGATTGCAATCAAAGAAAGTCCGGCTTTTTTTGCATAGACAATGTTTTCAAGCAGGGTGCTGTATGCATGATGACTAGCGAGAGTATGAATGTGCAAATCAGAGCAATACTGCATATCGTTATCCTTCTCATTATATTAGCGACTCAATTGAATCAGATGCTGCCCTACATCAAAACTGGTTCTGATTAATGCAGGATAGAGGGCTTGCGGAGCATTTCGCATATATTTATGAATTTCGTAGGTAAAGTCGCCTGTATAGCCAATTGCGCCCAACGTCGGCAGAATGTTCTCCCATGATATG
The DNA here is from genome assembly GCA_004556545.1 of Clostridiales bacterium. GTDB lineage: Bacteria > Bacillota > Clostridia > Christensenellales > Aristaeellaceae > Limiplasma. Next base: position 594 of record SFGO01000116.1, on the reverse strand, counting down.
TTGCCAAGAAACGGCAACGTATGATCATCCGCCTGTCCTTTATTGTCACTGACATGCGTGGCTTTCAGACGTTTGCCGATTTGATAGAGGCTTTCTTTCTGATCTTCATGCCCCAGATGCGCATGGCCAAAATCCCAACAGATACCGACACTTTCCATATCAATGAGATCTACCAATTCGATCAGCCCCTCAGTGGTAGCACAAAGTTGCGGAGGCAACGTAGCGCTCCATGTGCCTAAATAAGCCATGTTTTCAATAGCGATGCCTTCGAGTCCCAGGCTTTTGGCCCGCCTTGCCATGCGGTAGAAATATTCGGCATTTTTCTCCAAAGTTATTTTACGATTGTAGACACCGTTCGGAATGGCTGTGCCGGCATGAACCACCACCCACTTTACTCCAAGCATTGCCGCTGCAATTAGGCATCGATCACTCAGCTCTTCCTGCCATTCAAAGTTTTCGACTTGAGAAGGCTCAAGCATGTTATAGATCGGATTATGACTCTGACTATATGTTATTCCCAACTTTTTTGAAAAAGAGGCCAATTTTTTTGTCCAGTTTTCCCAGTCCTTCAGCGACAAAGGGAATCCGGGTTCT
>SFGO01000017.1 GCA_004556545.1 Clostridiales bacterium | reverse complement strand
AAATTAGCTCTGCTAACACTCTGCTAATTTCACCCGGGGAAAACCGGGGTATTTTGGAGGGAAATGCGAACACTCAGAAACGTTAGAAATCCAGTAAAACAAGGCACTCCAGGGGTGTCGAAGAGCCTCAAAGGCGAACGCTTTTTGGCACTCCTAAGCAGCAGGCCGTGGGTTCGACTCCCGCCGGGTTCACCAATTGGATAAAAGCCGCCCGTTCCGAAAAAGAATTTGACGAAAATCCGGAACGGGCGCTTTTTTGATACTCGGTGTGCGCAAGGCCTGTGCGGTCGGCCAGCAGATTCGAAATTTGCTAACGATTTACCGCTCCTGCTAATTTTGAGAAGCGGTCAAATTCTACGCCGTTGGAAGGTTGGAAGGGATGAATCGGGCAGGGCAAAGGAAGGCGAAACGCCGTGTTTTTTCTGCGTTTCTGCGCAGTGGATAGCGGCGATTAGTTGTGCTGGAATGATCACCAAAATGCGCCGCCTTTGGGGGCGGCGCTGAGTGTCATAGAAGCGGCCACACGCTTACTGAATGTACTCGGATGCAGTGCGGATGTCTTCCATGAGGCATTGCTTCCATTCTGGATTCTTCACGGATTGCACCCTCTGCTGAAGGCTGTCGAGCAAGACGCTGCTTCTGGTTTTGTCCATGATATCGTCAAACACTTCACCCAGCCAATAGAGTTCCTCATCCGTACACTCGTTCTGAATGAACTCAATAGATTCTTGGATGTTTACCGTAAACTGCTTGACTTCTGCATCCCACCAAGGATCTGCATAGTATTTCGCATTTGGATTCGTCATCCGTTCGTGTATAACCTGATGAAACAGTGCATACTTATCGTTTTGCATCAGCGCTTCCTCCCATTTTTTTCGTACAGGCTGATATCTCGCGTCAGGAAAAACCGTTGCGACTTGTCCATTGGTCTTTATGACACCCACGCGAACGCCTTTGTAAGTTTCCCAAATTATTACACCATCTTTTACACCACGATTATGCTTTAAACCGCTAACGTGTTCTCCCGCGCGCACCATGTTGCGGGTTGTCCACGTTTTAGGAAACCATGCCATTCCTGTACCTTGCTTCTTTGCGCGATCCTTTATCGAAGGAATATTCCCAACCCTTACGCCGTTGAGATAAGTCTTGACAATATTATATTTTATCCCGTTTTTGCCCATGACTTCAAGCGCACTTTCGCCATGACCACCACTCTTGATGTTCTGAATTTTTCCTGTCCGCGGATTACGAGTAAAGCGTCCATCGAACGAATGGATTAACGCGCCGTGATGTACACGGTTGCTACCGTGCGACGTATAATAGCGTCCGGATTCCCCACTGCCCATCAACCCACCTTCTGCTTTGCAACAGGACCCATACGGTTGCACCTTTCCACTTGTTGTTCGTGTGAAAAAGTAATCATTACCCAAACAAAACTTTGATATCTGGTTCTGCTTCAAAGATCGTCTTTCCGTTAAATATTTTAGCTTCTTCAAATTGACGCACACGTTCTTCCGCGCTATCACATTCGAGTTCGAGAAGGTAGTCATGCAGCGGCACTGAACCGTCTGTTATTGTCCAATAATCAACCGTCAGTCGGTACTTGTTGTTGGAAAAAGTTCCTTGGATAAAATATGTCATGTCGTTTATTTGAAATTCAATTTCATCACCGTAGAAAACTTTATCCAGAAGCTCTCCAATTGTCATGCCTGTCATTTGGCCACTCTCCTGAAAAACTTCTTATATTTCTGGAACTCCTTTTCCGTCAATGGACGAGGCGTTCTGTCTGAAAAATGATCAGGCTGATACGCATGGACATATAGAACTGACTTGTGCGATGCGTCAATGCTTGGCTCAGGATGGGAACCGATTTCAAGTCTTAGATAGTGGTTCTTGTCATATTCACGATACATTCGAAAGTCGCCATTTTGATTCACCAAAATATAGTCAGAACTGGAATGTGCTTCTTCCGGCAATAATCAGATGCGCGTTCCTTCATTGTTCCGAGCATCGTTTTCACCTCCATGAAACAATTATACACACGAAGCCATATTTGTTAAGCTATAATGTGCATGTTTCTAAAAATCATGCACGTTAGTAAATAAGAGTCGAACATATAGATGAACGTGAAGCGATTTTTTCTGCTCGTAATTGCGATACGGCACGTTAGGAGCATTTACTCATATAATGAAAAAAGGCACAGCACCGAATCATTTTGATTCACGGGCTGTGCCTTTTATGGTGATAGTAGCTGTCAGCGAAGAGCAAATCAACATTTGGGCGTTACTTGCTCCCGCCCAACGTCCTCGACAGCGTTTTCAGCAGGTTGACCATCTCCGGGCTGCTCAGAATCTGCAACAGCGCCGCCGCGTCCACGCCGGCGGCTTTCGGCTGCTGGGCGACGGAAACGACTGTCTGCTCGATAACTGTAGACGGCACGAGCGAATAATTTCAGGAGCGCGTTAGCGCGGTGGAGGGTTGAAGATTAGCCGTGCAACGTGCGCACGATGAAATTAGCACGAAAATACACCGCCTTTGGAGCAGCATTGCGCGTCCGTCTTGATTGTTCGTTTTGTTTGTTCGTTCGTGTGAGAAAAAGTGTTGGATAGCCTGCACCCATGAAACTTTTCTTACCACAGTCAAGGTCGGGTCGTATTTACTTCGCAAATTTTCCCTTTTTCTGACTCCCCGCTGCTAATCAGAATGTAACCTGTGTTTGAAATTCCTACATTGCTTATACCCTGTATTTGTCCGTAACCGCTTGCGTTCAGCAGACGGTTATGCTATAACTTAGTATGGATAAATTTATCATTTTAGACAAAAACCGCTGCTGTTTCCCGGATTGCGGCGAATTCGAGAAGGAGGAATCCGCAATGCGGAAAATCAAGTATCACAAGCTCGTTCGTGATTTGATTCCGGAAATTATTGCGTCATCCGGCAAGACATGCACCACCGCTATCCTGTCTGATGCGGATTATCTCACAATGCTCGACGCCAAGCTGAACGAGGAATTGGCGGAATATCAGGAAAGCAAGTCTATGGAGGAACTCGCCGACCTGCTGGAAGTCATGCGCGCAGTTGCAAAGGCTCGCGGCAGTTCGATGGAAGAAGTGGAGCAAATTCGTCGGGAAAAAGCAATCAAGCGCGGCGGGTTTGACAAAAAGCTGCTGCTTACAGAAGTGCAGTCGGAGGAAAAACCATGAGCGAGTATCGTGCGGCATCCGGCTCCCCTGCGGAAAACCTCTTCATTCGCTTGTTTGAAGAGGTTTTTGGCGCGGAGAAAACCGGCTACCTGTACTCGCAGTATCCCTTCTATGACATTTATAACGACAGCCGCTTCGCTGATTTTCTGTTAGAAAATGGCGGTAAGCGCATTGCCATTGAGATTGATGATGATGCCAGTCATCTTCCCGGTCATGTTTCGCAGGAAAAGCATGACGATGACCTGACGAAGCAAAACAGCATGATGCACTTGGGCTGGGCGGTTTATCGCTGGCCGGTGCGAATGATGCAGATTCAGCCGGAGCGTGTGAAGGATGAGCTGCGGATTTTCCTGGGCGACCATCCCCTGTTTCGCACTATTGCGGATTATCTTCCGACGCAGCGCGGCGGTTCTTTCGCCTTGAAGGAGCATCAGCAGGAGGCACTGGCGAATCTTGCGGCAATGCGTGCCCGAAACGAGACCATCGCGTTGCTGTATCATGCCACAGGAACCGGCAAAACCGTGACGGCAGTATCGGACGCGAAGGCGGTTGGCGGGCGTGTACTCTATCTCGCGCACACGAAAGACCTCATTACGCAAGCTGCTGAAACCTTCGGATATATTTGGCCGGAAGCCTCTGTGGGACTGTATGTGGAAGATCGCAAGGAGATCAACACACGGGTTGTTTGCGGCAGCGTCCAGAGTATTGCGCTGAATCTGGAATTTTTCTTTCCGGAAAGTTTTGACTACCTGATTGTGGATGAAGCACACCACGCCTCTGCGGAGACGTATCAAAAAATACTTGCCTATTTCAAGCCTCGCTTTACGCTGGGACTGACGGCTACGCCCGAACGCGCCGACGGCACCAATATTCTGGAAATCTTCAAGAACACCGCGCATCGCTTGGACATCCAGACCGCGGTGGAGATTGGAGAACTTGTCCCCGTTCGGTGCATCCGTATTCGCACCAATATCGACCTGACCAAAGTGCGCTTCAACAGCATCCAGTACAACATCAAGGACTTGGAAAGCAAAATCTTTGTGCCGGAGCGCAACAAGCTCATCGTAGACACTTGGATGAAATACGTTCGCGATAAACGAACGGTTATTTTCTGTGCAAGCCGGAAGCACGCCGAACTGATTGCGAACGAATTGTATCAGCGCGGTGTTGCCGCATTGGCGGTAGATGGCACGATGAAGCTGTCCGAGCGCAACGAGACCACCGCACGATTCGCTTCCGGCAAGCTGAAGGTGCTTTGTGCCTGTGATTTGCTGAACGAAGGCTGGGACTGTCCGGAAACCGAGGTTCTATTCATGGCGCGCCCCACTATGTCCAAAGTGCTGTATACGCAGCAGTTAGGGCGCGGTATGCGGCTTTGCGAGGGCAAAGCCAGCTTGATGGTGTTCGATTTTGTGGATAATGCCAGCCAATACAACATGCCCTATTCGCTGCATCGGCTATTCAAGTTGAACGAATATCGTCCCGGCCGACTCGCCCTTGAGCCGCAAGCACAGCACAAGGCGGAAGATGATCTATACGCAAAAGGCGAAAAGCCGGAAGCGATTGTGGATTATCCGGTGGATGCCACGGATTATGAGCTGGTGGACTTGTTCAACTGGCAAGAAGAAGCGGCAGGCATGCTTAGCCAGATGGAATTTGTTCGCCGGGTGAATGTCCAGTCCGAAACTGTGGAGCGGTACATTCGTGACGGTCTGATTGTCCCAGACCTGATTGTCCCCATGAGCGACCATCGCACTTTCAAGTACTTCAAGGAAGAAACATTGACTGCCGCTGCGAAGCAGTACGGCTGGACGCTGATTGATGACAGCAATCGCAAAGCGCTGTTCATGGACATGATTCGCAAAATGGACATGAGCTACTCCTACAAGCCGGTATTGATGCTTGCTGTGTTGGAACATGCCGACCGCAATGGCCACATTAAAATCAGCGATTTGGTTGCCTATTTCCGCGCCTTTTATGCGGCTCGCCGCGCCAATGGACTGACGGTGGAAAAAGCGAACAGCCTTTACTGCCGCTCTGATTGCACCGACAAAGAAATCGAGCGGAACATCCTCTCCAACCCCTTCAAGCGTTTTGAGGACATGCAGATGATGCGGCACACCAAGACGCTTGGCATTGTGGAAGTGGATTCCGCTGTGTGGAAGAAGCTGACGGATGCGGAAAAGGCTGAAATTCGGCAGAGTTGCGATGAAAAGCTGAAGGCGTATTTCGGAAGAATGGCGCAAGACGGTGGTTGCACACGATAGCGGGAAATAAGATTCTAAGGAGAATGCGAAAATGGCAGAGCATGCTCCTGGTATGAGGACAATCATTCGTGATGAAGAATGGATGATCAAGCAGTTCCGGAACAGCTCTTCCTATCCGACCCCCCGCAACCCTTGCAGGGAAAAGACGAAGCAACGTCGAAAAAGTCTTTGCAGGACGGAAAACATACAAAGGAGGGGCTTGCGATGGCGGAGAGCGTTCTTTTTACCTGTGTGGGCACAACGGATACGGTGCGCGGACTGCGTGACGGCGGCATGATGCATGCGATGAGGCATTACCGCCCTCAAAAGGTGTATATCTTTGTGAGCAGCGAAATGGAAATGCTCAACCGGCGCGACCGGCGATATGAGAAGACGTTTCGGTTTATTCAGGAAAAATGGGGCGGATATGCGCCGGAGGTTCGGTATAACCTGAGCGGCATTGTGGATGCGGACGATCTGGATCAGGTGGCCCAGCCCATGAGCGATTTCTTTGAGCAGGTTGTTCGTGAAAACCCGGAGGCGCAGATTCTCATCAATCTGAGCTCGGGTACGCCGCAGATGAAAATGATTCTGGCTCAGCTGGCGCTGAATAACCGGTATAACGACCGCGATATTGTGGGGGTGCAGGTCAGAAATCCAGATAAACGATCCGGTGATTCCGATCGAACCAATAAGAAAAACTATTCGGTGGAGGAAGAGCTGGAGCTGAACGAAGACGAAGAACCCGATGCGCCGAACCGCTGCTCGGAACCCAAGCTCTTTGCGATTCAGCGCGACAGGGTGAGCGCCCAGATGCGCAGCCTGCTGGCGCGGCGGGACTATCGCGCGCTGGAAGCCCTCGGCGATCAGCTTCCGCCGGAGGTTCTGCCGCTGATTCGTCATCTGGCCGTGAGAAACGATTTGCAGACAGAGGAGGCGTACAAGCTGGCGCGCCCGCTGAACCTGCCGTTTAAGCTTTATCCGGTGAAGCATGCGGCGGGCAGCGAATACCGCGAGCTGAGCGAATACTATCTGCTTTTGCGCAACCTGCAGCTCACGGGACGCTATTCGGAGTTTGTGCTGCGGATCAACCCGTTTTTGACGCATCTGATGGCCAGACAAATGGAAATCAGCCTGCCGGAAGAAACGCGGGGGACGATTGAGCGCTGCCCGAACGGGCGGATCAGGTTCCATCCGGAGGTTCTGCGGCGGAAACAGCCGGATGTGGCGGCTGAGTTGGAACGCAGGTGCGGTATATACCTGAACGACGGCGACCTGAGCCTGTTTGTCGGCGTGCCGCTGCTTCGAATCCTGGGAAAGCTGCCGGAGCATGTGCTTTGTACCCTGGAGGCTTGCGAAAATCTGAACAGCGAGCAGCGCAATCAGGCCGCGCACCAGCTGCACGCGGTGACGAACGAGGACATCCGGCGGGTTTGCGTGGATGGAAACCGAAAGGTATATGGCGCGGATGAGCTGGTTCGCATTTTTGCCGGAATGCTGGAAAATGCGTATCCGGAGGTCTGCGACAGGGCGCTGTTTACCATCTACGATCGGTGCGGAGACTATATCTCCAAGCGGCTGTGAGTGCGAAGCGGCCAAAAACAGGGGGACGAAACCGGCGGAAATGCCGGGTTCGCACCGCGTTTTTGCCGCAGCTTCGCGAAAAAAAGAAAAAAATACGTCCCAAAATAAAAAAATATCGTCAAAAACAAGCGAAAGGTGATATAATAGACAAGAATAGCAAACGAAAAAGAGTCGGTTTTGCTATTGCAATTTATCCCCGCGAGGGGACGGAAACGCGTCCCATTCTTGCCATGCTCTTTTCATCCTTATTGCAATTTATCCCCGCGAGGGGACGGAAACTTAATAGTTTTATAATCGTCACAACGCATTATAATTGCAATTTATCCCCGCGAGGGGACGGAAACGATTCCCCGCCAGCTTCTCGGCCAGCTCCGGCATTGCAATTTATCCCCGCGAGGGGACGGAAACCCAGCACGTGATCGTTGTCAAGCTGGGGATGCAATTGCAATTTATCCCCGCGAGGGGACGGAAACAAAATCGTCCAAATCAGCATCATAGGCCCAGCCTTATTGCAATTTATCCCCGCGAGGGGACGGAAACCTCAGCCCGGCGGCGATCCGGGCGGTAGCGATGGGATTGCAATTTATCCCCGCGAGGGGACGGAAACCCAGCGCTCCGTTGACAAGATCAATGCCCGTAGCCTATTGCAATTTATCCCCGCGAGGGGACGGAAACCCATGCTGGAACACGCTTCCATCCTGACCGTCATATTGCAATTTATCCCCGCGAGGGGACGGAAACACCGGCTTGCCGTCGTACCGGGCCGTTCCACGGAATTGCAATTTATCCCCGCGAGGGGACGGAAACTTTTCGTGGTCTTTGGCTTACCCTTGATGCTGGCCATTGCAATTTATCCCCGCGAGGGGACGGAAACGTGATTTCTGCCAGCTCGCCCAAATCGCGGGCTCTATTGCAATTTATCCCCGCGAGGGGACGGAAACTGTATGCCCCGGCGCGATGGCCGGGGATATGATTGCAATTTATCCCCGCGAGGGGACGGAAACCCTGTCTGCATGGGGAGGGGCTTTTCTGCCCCTCCTATTGCAATTTATCCCCGCGAGGGGACGGAAACCTTGATCTCTTCCAGTGCTTTTTGGGTGCGGTTTATTGCAATTTATCCCCGCGAGGGGACGGAAACCTGTGTGCCCCCGGCGCTATGGCCGGGGCTATGCATTGCAATTTATCCCCGCGAGGGGACGGAAACTTTTGGAAGCTGCTGCAAATCGCCTACATCTTCAATTGCAATTTATCCCCGCGAGGGGACGGAAACCAAGAAGATCGCGGTTGCGTTAATGGTTGGCGATTGCAATTTATCCCCGCGAGGGGACGGAAACATCCGTGATGTGGTTGCGGCGGATTTCCATGCCATTGCAATTTATCCCCGCGAGGGGACGGAAACCGTGCGTGGGTGGCGGAGCTTCCGGCGGCGGCATTGATTGCAATTTATCCCCGCGAGGGGACGGAAACTCCTGCGGCAGTCCGTAGCCGTCCTCGTTTGGCTCCCGATTGCAATTTATCCCCGCGAGGGGACGGAAACCCCGTCACCGCCGCCTTGCGCCCTTTGGCAAGATTGCAATTTATCCCCGCGAGGGGACGGAAACCCGCGCCGCATTTTACCTCTAGCTTAACGCGCTTTATTGCAATTTATCCCCGCGAGGGGACGGAAACGAGCAGATCGCGCCCAGTTCGGAGCAAGCTGCATATTGCAATTTATCCCCGCGAGGGGACGGAAACCGAGCTTGTTCTCCGCCCAATCCCTTTTAGGGTCATTGCAATTTATCCCCGCGAGGGGACGGAAACTTGCAAAGGGTTAGGCGTCCAATAAGCCCATATCATTGCAATTTATCCCCGCGAGGGGACGGAAACGAATCTGATTCTCGCTAAATTCCTCCATCGTTTGCATTGCAATTTATCCCCGCGAGGGGACGGAAACCGGAACAAGCCCAGTAAGGGAGAAAACCTGTACTGATTGCAATTTATCCCCGCGAGGGGACGGAAACACCAATAGGGGCGGTAGATATCACCATAAGTGCCATATTGCAATTTATCCCCGCGAGGGGACGGAAACGGTCAGTGCTCTTCCTGACGACATACGGGCTCCAATTGCAATTTATCCCCGCGAGGGGACGGAAACAATGTTGTAAACGATGACTTCAAAACGCTGTGCTATTGCAATTTATCCCCGCGAGGGGACGGAAACGCTCTGCATTTCCTTCAGCGCTTCAGCTGCCGTCAATTGCAATTTATCCCCGCGAGGGGACGGAAACCGTGGTACCGTGGTCGATTTCTTTTAGTCTCAGCGATTGCAATTTATCCCCGCGAGGGGACGGAAACGTCGGGGGCTTTGAACATTACTTCACAAGGATTATTGCAATTTATCCCCGCGAGGGGACGGAAACGTTTTTTCGGCTTTACGTGCCTTGACGTCATTCACCATTGCAATTTATCCCCGCGAGGGGACGGAAACCGCTCCTTTTTGTGTTATAATGTAGGTGGTTGTATTGCAATTTATCCCCGCGAGGGGACGGAAACCTTTCCCCGCCTGCGGCCCCTCCTTGATTACGTGCTTAATTGCCATTTATCCCCGCGAGGGGACGGAAACCGGTCAATTTTCAGCCCGTAATTCTTGCCACGTGTATTGCAATTTATCCCCGCGAGGGGACGGAAACTCGGCAGTAGCTTTTTTCCCCAATTTTGTCATTGTATTGCAATTTATCCCCGCGAGGGGACGGAAACTGCGATTTGCAGATTGCAAACGCTGCATATCTTAATTGCAATTTATCCCCGCGAGGGGACGGAAACATTTTGTTATTGACCTGGAAAGAAAACAGAAGTATTATAGATTTATCCCTGTGAGGGGACGAAAACGTCATAAAGAGCTTCCCGAGCGCTTTGAGCTGTTCAGCTAATTATCCCCGCGATGGGACACGCCATCATCTGAACGGCAGGCGCCATCCGAAACGCTGTACAAAAAGGGAACGAACATGGTATAATGAGCTGGAACAAAGGAGACAGAAAATCCACCTTGCTGGAACTCCATTTTCGGGAGGCGGTTATTTGAATACACAAACCCTGAACGCGATATTCGGCGGCCTGCTGCACGATGTGGGCAAAATGGTTTACCGCGCAGGCGAAAAACAGGACCATGCGTCGGCGGGCTATGCCTATCTGAAAGAACGGCTGAAGGACGCGGCGTGGCAGGAGGTGCTCGACGGTGTGCGCTGGCATCATGCCCCGGCGCTGCGGCAGGCGAACGCGGCTGAAAACAGCACGGCGTATATCGTCTGCGTGGCGGATAACGTGGCGGCTGCGGCGGACAGACGGGAGATCGAGGGGGAAAGCGCGCGGTTTGACCGCACGTTGCCGCTCTGCTCGGTCTTCACCCACCTGAACGGCGAACACCCGGGCCTGGCGCTGGAGCCCTGCGCCCATGACGGAAGGCTTCGCCTGCCGGGCGGACAGCCGCCGGTTGCGTCGGCGCAGTATCGGGCGCTGCTGGCGATTTTCAGCCGGGGATTGCAGGGAATGGCGCTTTCCGAAACGTGGCTGGATTCGCTGCTGGCGCTGCTGGAAAGCTGCACGGCCAATGTGCCGTCCAGCACCTATACCGGGGAAAGCCCGGATATTTCGCTCTATGACCATCTGAAAATCACGGCGGCGGTGGGCGCGTGCATCAGCGAATACCTGCTCGACCGCGGCGTTGCGGATCTGAGAACGCACGTGTTTCAAAACGAAAAAGCCTTCCGCGACGAACCGGCGTTTTTGCTTTATACGGCGGATCTTTCCGGCATACAGAAATTCATCTACACCGTTGCGACCAAGGGCGCGCAGAAATCCCTTCGCAGCCGCTCCTTCTTTTTGGAGATGCTGATGGAGCATTATGTGGATGAGGTGCTTCAGCTTTGCGGGCTCAGCCGCGTGAACCTGATTTACAGCGGCGGCGGGCATTGCTATCTGCTGCTGCCCCATACGCAAAAGGCGCTTTCGGCTGTGCAGACCGTAAACGACCGGACGAACGATTGGCTGATCGATCAATTCGGAACGGCGCTCTTTGTGGCCCATGGATGGAGCGCCTGCTCGGCCAACGATCTGACCAACACCCCGGCTGACAGCGCGCCGTATAAGGCCGTTTTCAGCCGCGTTTCCGAGGCAGTCAGCCGCCATAAGCTCAGCCGGTATCGGGCGGAGCAGATTCGCCGGCTGAATCGGAAGCAGGCAGGACTGGATGGGCGCGAGTGCAGGGTCTGCGGCAGCACGGATGTGCTTTTGCAGGATCGCTGCGCATGGTGCGCGCGGTTTGAAGCGCTATCCCTCAAAATTCAGGAGGAAGCGCGTGTGGCGTATGTTGTGGCCAAAGAAGCGAAGGACGCGGATCTGCCCCTGCCCGGCGGGCTGGGCCTGAGCCTGATGGAGGAACAGGCGGCGCGCGAGCGGCTCAAGACGGAGAATGTCGTGCGCGTGTATACCAAAAATCGCGCGTATACGGGCATGGCGTACAGCTCGCGGCTGGATCTGTGCGATTATTATGCCAGCAACCAGAATACCGAGCTGGCGCGGCAGGCGGAGGGCATTCGACGGCTGGCGGTCTGCCGGCTGGATGTGGATAACCTCGGCCATGCGTTTGTCGCGGGCTTTGAAAAAGAAAAGGCCGCGAATCTCGCGGACAAATATCACTTCGTGACCCTTTCGCGCGCGGCGGCGCTTTCCCGTCAGCTGTCGCTGTTCTTTAAGCGGTATATGCGGGAGGTACTGACGCAGGGCAAGTCGCTGGAGGTTTCGGTGGTGTATTCCGGCGGCGATGACGTGTTCCTGATTGGCGCATGGAATCACGTGATTCAGGCGGCGGAGCGGATTCATCAGCAGTTCACGGCGTTTACCGGCGGCTCGCTGACTATCAGCGGCGGTATCGGGCTGTATGGCGAAAAATACCCGATTCGGCTGGCAGCCGATGAAACGGCGGCGCTCGAGGAGCGCGCCAAGGATGAACCGGGCAAAAACGCGGTCGCGCTGTTTGATCCCCATCAGGCGCATACTTATCCGTGGCCGGTGTTCACGGCGCAGGTGATGGGCGAAAAATACACGCTGCTCAATCGTTTCTTCCAAGGGCAGGAGGAACGCGGCATGGCGTTTCTGTATCGCCTGACGGAGCTGCTGCGGCAGGCGGAAAACGATAAGCTGAATCTGGCGCGTTATGCCTATCTGCTGGCGCGTCTTCAGCCGAAGCGGAGCAGTGAAAGCTATGCGCTGTATAACGAGTTTTCCAAACAGATGTATGCGTGGGCGTGCCGCGATGCGGATCGCAGGCAGCTCATCACGGCGATTTATCTGTACGTCTATATGAACAGAAAGGCGGATTGAGGGCATGGCATGGGACAATCGCAATCCAAATACCCGCGGTTTTGGCCAACAAAGCGGATATAATCGTAGCTATGGCCAAAACGGCGGTCAGCTGAGAACGCAGGGAGAAACCGCTGCGGAAGTCAAACCGCTTCCGATTCCGGAAGACTATGTGGATGCGGCGGAAAAGGTGATGCGGGCGCTGTTTGCCAATCGAAGCCGCATTACGACAACCAAAATGCGCGGCTTTTTGACGCTCGTCAATGACATTTACAACGTTGAAAGCCTGCGGACGGAACCCGAGCTGTCTGCCGAAAGCAAGCTCAAGCTCATGCGTCTGCGCGTGCGGATGGTGTACGACGCGGGACGGGAACGGGACGTGAAGGATTTTGTCGAGCAGGTTAAGCTGCTGGAATATCTGAAGGGCGTTGGCGACAGCCGGGAAGCCATGATTCAATTTGCACACTATGTAGAAGCGCTGGTGGCCTATCACCGCTATTTGGGAGGCAGGGATAACTGATGTACGGAAAGATTGTAATCCGTTGCGAACTGAAGGTTCTGACCGGCATGCACATCGGTGCTTCCGGCACGTTTTCCGCCATCGGCGCGGTGGACAGCCCCGTGGTGCGCGATCCGATGACGCAGAAGCCCATTCTGCCCGGCAGCAGCCTCAAGGGCAAGCTGCGCACGCTGCTGGCGCGCAGCCTGTGCCGGAATATCAACCAAATGCCGGACTTTGACAAGGATGACGGCGTGATTCTTCGCCTGTTCGGCTCTGCCGAGCCTGTCCGGCGCTCCCGGCTGCAATTTTCGGACAGCTTCATCATCAATGCCGACCAGTTCAGGGAAATCGGCCTGACCGAGGTCAAAACGGAAAATGCCATTCGGCGCGACACCTCTGTTGCCAACCCGCGGCAGATTGAGCGTGTGGTTGCAGGCGTGAAATTCGGCGTCCGCATTGTGTACGATGTGATGAAGCCGGAGGAGGTCGAAGAAGATTTGAAGCAGCTGGCCCACGCGATGCAGCTTCTTCAGCTGGATTACCTGGGCGGCCACGGCTCGCGGGGCAGCGGGCGCGTGGGGCTTGAGCATTTTGAGTTTTCCTGTGTAGAAGCGGATTTCCCAACGGAACAGCTTGAGGCGATCTTCGGCAAGGTGGAAAATTATGGATTATTACCTGTATAAGCTGAAATTCGATGGCGCGGTGCATTTCGGGCTGTCCGAGTCGGCGCTGTCGCTGTATACCACGGCAGATCATTTTCGGGCGGATACGCTGTTTTCGGCGCTCTGCCACACGGCGCTTTCGCTTTGGGGCGAAGAAGGAGTGCGGACCCTTGTGAGGCAGGCCGAGACGGGCGAGCTGCTGCTCAGCGACAGCATGCCGTGGCGGGAGCTGGCCCGTGAAGACGTGTATTATCTGCCCAAGCCATGCGCCGTATCGGAGAAAAAGCAGGAGGTTCCGGCCAATCTGCGCAAAAAGATGAAGCGCCTTTCATGGATTCCTGTTTCGGATATGGGCAGGTTTGAACAGTCCATCTGCGGAAAGGCCTTGTATGAGCCGGGAAACGATGCGTTTGGCGTTGTTTCCGAGCGAACGTCGGCACAGATTGAGGAGAACGCGGATGCAACGCCCTATCAGGTGGGTTCGTTCAGGTTCTATCCCGATTGCGGACTGTATGTTCTCGTCGGTATGCAGACCGAAGCGCAGGCGGAGCAAATGAGCAGGCTGCTTTCGGCCCTCGGCATGAGCGGCATCGGCGGCAAGATCAGTTCGGGCTATGGTTCGTTTACCGTGGAGGATCAAATTGATTTGAGCCAGCCGTTTGACGGGCAAACGAAGTGGCTGCATGACGCGCTGGAAAAGCGCGAAGCCAAGCACTGGCTTCTGCTGACAACCAGTCTCCCGGCGGATGATGAGCTGGAGGCCGCGCTGGAGGGAGCACAGTATCAGCTTGTGCGGCGCGCAGGCTATGTGCAGTCCGATACCTTCGCGAAATCTCCGGCCCGGAAGCGCACGCAGATGTTTATGGCCGCCGGGGCGATGCTGCATCAGCCGTTCAGGGGCGCGCTGTACAACGTGGCGGAAAACGGAAGCCATCCGGTGCTTCGCTATGCCAAACCGATGATGCTGGGGGTGTCGTTTTGATTGAGCAGGATCATTTGCAGGCTTATGAACTGACGCTGACCACGCAGGGCCTGCTGTATGTGGGCAGCGGAAAAAAGCTGCCGCGCAAGGAATACATTTTCAATGCCCGAAAGCAGACGGTGGCGTTTCTCAACGAGCAGGCTTTTTTTGACCTGCTGATTCAAAATCAGCTGGTGGAGCTGTTTGAAGGCTATTGCATGCGGCAGGGCGGCGATTTGTACACCTTTTTATATAGGGAATGCGGACTGAACGCCGCACAGGTCAAACCGGCTGTTCTTTATGAGGTGGACGCCTCCAACGCCATGGACGCGGAACACACGCTGAAGGATATTGACTGCTTCATGCGCAATGCAAACCAGCAGGCCTATGTACCGGGCAGCAGCGTCAAAGGCGCAATTCGAACGGCGCTGCTTTTCGATGCGATTCAAAAAGATCCGGCCCATCACGATTTCATCGATTACAAAAAGGGAATTCCGGAGGAAGCGTATTTTCACACGCTGAATTTGAATTCCCGAAAAAGGGAAGACGCGGTCAACAGCCTGATGCGCGGCATTCAAATTTCGGACAGCCTGCCGATTGACGACCGCAATATGATGCTGACGCTCAAAACGGACAGCACGGTCATCGGACAAAGCCATTCCATCAATCTTTGCCGGGAATGCGTCGCGCCGGGCACGCGAATTCGGTTTGCGCTGACGCTGGATCAATCGATTTTGAAGGGACGCTGGACGGCGGATTCGATTTTGAAGGCCATCAGAGCCTTCGCGGCGTATCAGATGCAGCTGTATGCCGCAAAGTTTCAGCAGCCGCAGGACAGCGTCCAAATCGCAGGAGAAAATCTGCTGATGCTGGGCGGAGGCGTCGGTTTTTTCAGCAAGAGTCTGGTTTATCCGTATCTGGGAGAAGGCGAGGGACTGACATGGACGGTGAATCAGCTCAGCCGGGCCTTTCGGAATCATCACCATGAGCGCGACAGGGCGCTGGGCGTCTCTCCGCGCACGCTGAAATATGGCCGGTACAGGCAAAAACTGTATGCGTATGGGGCTTGCAAAGTCACCATCCAGTGACAGGCAGGCGGGTTTCGATTTTTACCAAAAACAGTCCATATGCCGCAAAAGGCTGTGTGACAAAATCATTTGAGAATCATTTGAAAGAGAAACGCACGATGATTGTTCAACATAAAATAACGCTGGCGGTCAATGAAAAAAAGCCGGTTTCGCCGATGGCGTATCCGCTTTATGCATGGCTGCTTTCCCATGGTCCCAAAGAGGAGGGCGACGCGCTCCACGAGCAGGGCATTCGTCCGATCAGCCAGTATGTCTATCGCGAGGGCGAGCGTGTTCAATGGGTGGTGAATCTGCTCAACGAGGAAGCCGCCACGTTTTTCGAACCCATTCTTGAACGTGCGGATGCAGCGCTGCTCCATCAGGGCGTGATTCCGTTCGGCGAACATCAGGTGGAAAAGATTGATTCGGTGCAGACCTTGATGAACCGGGCCGGAGAGAGAAACGATGAAAATCGCTTTGCGCTGGAGCTGGTAACGCCCACCGCGTTCAAGCAGAATGGACGGTATGCCGTTTTTCCGCAGGAATCGCTCGTGCTGCAATCGCTTATCGCGCGTTGGGGGCTTTGCTTCCCGGAGTTCCCGCTGGATGATCCCGATGCTGTGCAGGCCATGCTCGCCGGTTTGCATATTGTGGATTACAGGCTTCATACCGTGCGCTATTCGATGAAGCAGACGAAGATTCCCTCCTTTCTGGGGCGTATCATATTGGAAGCTCATCTGCCTGCGCCGCTGCTGGAAATGTTCAGAACGCTGTATGTGTTTGCGCCGTATGCCGGAATAGGCATCAAAAGCGCGCTGGGCATGGGCGGCGTGAAAATCGAATGAAAGCAGGAAAACAGAAGGAAAGAAGCGCTTTTCAGGCGGCAGACCGTGCGGAAACGGAGCAAGGAATCGCAAGACTCGAAAGTTCTGGAAAGTACTAGAAAATAGCTTCAGGCCGAAGACATCAGACGTTCTTGTTCCGGCATAACCATAAAAAAGCGGCATTCGCCATGCAGGGGGCCTGTGCGGCGGATGCCTATTTTTATAGGCTGCTTTTTTCTTCAAAGGGATAAAACGCCCTCAGACTTTGCAAATCGCCTCCGTCCGGCGCAGCATGCACAGCGTTTCCGAAGGGGCATTTAGGACATGGGATGACGCTCCCTTTATTTTTGAAATGCCAGATAGAAATGCCCGCCGTTCCTTTCTTTTTTCAAAGACGAAAGTCCGTTTTCCCGGCATAGGAATTCAAAATCCTGCATAGACTGGCTGTCTGTCTTCACAATGCCGTAGGTGGTCAGAATACGCTCCTGCATCCAGCGGATGTCCAGCTCTGCCAGAAAGGGCTCGGGATAGGCGGTGCTGATTTCACAGTCCCAAAGGAGCAACTTGCCGCCTTTTTTCAGTACCCGCGCGGCTTCCGAAAGAGCGGCCCGCTGCGTGGGACGATCCATATACATCAGGGAATAAAAGAACGTGACGTTCTCAAAAGACGCATCCGCAAAGGAAAGGGCGGATGCGTCCATGACCAGCTTCCGGCAGCCGCACGGTGCTTCGTCCAGTTCCTCCCGGCAGTTGTCGATGGCTGTGACCGACTGGCCATACAGGCGGCCAATTACGCCTTCCCCGCCGCCGCCCACATCCAGAATGGAACCGTTCAAATCCTGTCTGAGCCACAGCACGGTCATGGGCAGCCCTCCTTTTTGGTGCGCTGATTCCAGTACTTCTCTGTTAAAGAAGGCGATTCCTTCTTTACACCCTGCCTTCCTTCGGTGTATGATACCAAATGCCATGCTGCCGCGCCCGAACCGAAACGCCGGCAGACGGCAGGGCAGCATTGAATGACTTGCATTTCAGGGAGAAAGGCTGATGAGATTGTCCCGTTTTTTTCGTGGTGTTTGTGTTCTTCTGGTGAGCGTGCTGCTCGGCAGCTGGTGCTTTCCGGCGGCGGCGCAGGTGTATGAGCAGGACATGCCCGCTGATTGGCAGGAAAAGGACATTCTGCGCATTACGGCGTTCGCCGTGGGCGAGGGCGACGCGCTGCTGCTGCAATGCGGCGGTGAAAGCATGATGGTCGACGGCGGGCCCAAGCCCTTCCGGGATCCCATGAAGGAAGCCATGGAAAAGCGGGGAATCAGCCATTTCAAGTACCTGCTGAACACCCACAGCCATGACGACCATATCGACGGCCTGTATTACCTGATGCTGAACGGCTTCACCGCCGACGAATACCTGCACCCCTACAGCGAGTGGTGGGCCCGGGCGGACAAGCAGCTTCACGGCCGCACCATCCAGCTGACGGAAAGGCTGGGCATTCCCAACCGGCAGGTGGGGGAGGGCGATACCTTGACGCTGGGCGGCGCAAAGCTGGCGCTGCACCGCTATACCAAGGTGAACAACACCAACGCCAAATCGCTGCTGACCAAAGTGACCTTCGGCAGCGCCACGGCTCTGCTCTGCGCCGATATTACGGGCCGCGCCCAGAAGGGCTTTCTGACCCAGCTTGAGCCGGAAGAGCTGAAGGCGGATGTGATCAAAATCCCTCATCACGGCATCACCCCGGTAGAACCGGATTTTCTGACCGCCGTCAGTCCGGCCTTCGCCGTTGTGACCAATTACGCGGATGAAAAAAGGCTCTCCAAGCTGATGTTTCAGCTGGAGGGCCGGGGCATACCGCACTATTTCAGCGGAGAAGGAACGGTGGAACTGGCCACCGACGGCACGGATTGGTACGTGTGGCAGACGTTGGGCACGTTCTGACGGTTCAGCCCACGTCCATGACCAGCACCTCGGGACGCTCGCTCATGTCCCGGGCCGTCAGGCGGAGGAAGGGCACGTGGGCAGCGCTTGCTGCATTGATCTGCTGCAAAAACGGTTCCACGCCGGTAATGGGCATTTCCGGGTCGAAGGCCGTCCGGTAGTGCATGGGGATGGTCAGCCGGGGACGGATCAGCTGGCGTACCTGCGCCGCTTCCGCCGCATTGATGGTGTAATAGCCGCCCACGGGCAGCAGCAGCACGTCCACCCGGCCCAGCTCCCGCACCTGCGCGGGGGTGGGAATATGCCCCAGATCGCCCAGATGAGCGATGCGCAGGCCCTCGCTTTCCAGCACGAACAGAAGATTCTGTCCCCGATGAGCGCCGTTGTGGTGGTCGTGGCAGCAGGTAATCCCCGTCAGACGAACATCGGGCGCAGGCTGCACCTTCCCGGCGGTATCGATGATCTTGTACTCGCCGGTCAGACTGCTCACGCCGTCGTGGTCGTGATGATGATGGCTGATTACGCACACATCGGCGGCGATTTGGCGTTTGGGGTAATCGTAGAAGTCCCCATAGGGGTCGAAGGCAATGACCGTGTTCTTTTCAGTCGTAACGGTAAAGAAGGAATGCCCCCAGTAATGCAGCAGCATGGCTTATGCTCCTTTCGGGTTTTGCAGTCCGGCGGCCAGCAGCTGACCGCCCAGCGTGGGCAGCGGTTTCTTTTGCCGCAAAAGGGCGGCGCAGGTCTCATGAAGGGCTTTGAGGCTTCCGGGACGTACCGTCCAGAGCCATAGGGCCCGGTTCAGCTCCATGGGCTGCCGGGACAGCGGCGCGGGATGCAGCAGCAGCAGGCGGCACAGCGCATAGGCGGCAAAGTCTTCTTCCCGCGCAGGAAAGGCGGGCAGCGCCGCAGGCAGCGCATCGGCCATTGCCTGCCATGCCGGTTCCGTCCGATCCAGCAGCCACAGGCCCGGCTTTTTTTCCGGCAAAAGCCGCCATCCCAGACGGCTCAGCGCCGCTTCCGCGCCGGACAGATCGCCGCCCCGGCGGGGCAGGTCGCAGACCAGCAGCCCTTCCGGCGTATCGCTGCAGCGCAGAAAAAAGCCGTTGGACTGAAAGGCCTGCAAAGATTCATACAGCGCCGCCTTTTCTTCTGAAAGGGATGCAAGAGATGAATAGGACGGCATCTTATTCATCGACTTTCCTTTGCCGGATCAGCCGGATCTCCATTTCATGGGCGGCGGCAAACTGGCCGTTCAGATCCATTTGGTAGTGAAGGGAAATTTCGCCGCCTTCCTCGTTCAGCTGCGCCTTGAGCCGGGTGCAGAACAGCGCCAGATCCATGCTGCCGAAGGGCGTTTCATACTGCCCCTCATAGCGCTGGCCCCGGCGGAAGATCATCTGCGTGGCGTAGTCCCCGCCCCGCTCCATCATCAGCGTGTCATCCTCCAGGGTAACGGTGATGGGCTGGGGCGGCAGCGCCTCGTCCAGCACCTCTTCATAGGTCAGCACAGAGCGGCCTTCTTCCAGCGTCAGCTGGCCGGAAGTCAGCAGCGTGATCGGTTCTTCGGCGTCGTCGCGGCGGGCGACGGCCTGCAGGGAAACCAGCACGGGAATCGTAAGCGTACTACCACCTCATTATGGAAATCCTGAAACGAATGTACTATATCACAGAAAAGAGGAACGATGCAATGCTTTGTCTCAAGGCGCGGGCGAAAATCAACTGGACGCTGGACATTCTGGGCCGACGGGCCGACGGCTATCATCAGATGGATATGCTGATGCAGTCCGTCCGGCTGGCCGACACCCTCTGGCTGGAGGAAAGCGACCGGCTTACGCTGGAGGACGCGGGGCAGGGCTTCCGCACCGAAACGGGCGACGGCGAAGCCTGCGCCGCTCCCGTGCCTTTTGATGAAAACAATCTGGTCGTCAAAGCCGCCCGGGCGCTGCAAAAAGCCGCGGGGATCCAAAAAGGCGCGCGCATGCGTCTGCGCAAGGAAATCCCCTCCGGTGCGGGCATGGGCGGCGGCAGCGCGGATGCAGCGGCGGCGCTGATCGGCCTGAACCGCCTGTGGAATCTGCCTTTTTCTACGGACGAGCTGGAGCGCATCGGCCTGACCGTGGGCGCGGACGTGCCCTTTCTGGTGCGGGGCGGCCTGTGCCGGGCGGAGGGCATCGGCGAAAAGCTGACCTCCCTGACCCCTGCACCGCAGGGCTGGCTGGTGCTGTGGCAGCCCTGCGACGGCCTGAGCACCGGCGAAATCTTTTCCGCCTTCGACCACACTCCCCCGGAAAAGCTGGCCCGCCCCCAGACCCTTCGGGCGCAGCAGGCCCTGCTGACAGGCGATTGGGCCGCGCTTGCGGCTTCCATGAAGAATGTTCTGGAGGAAGTCAGCGTAGAAAAACGGCCGGAACTGAACCGTGCCCTTCGCCGTCTGGAAGCGCTTGGCGCGCTGCGGGCCATGATGACGGGCAGCGGCTCGGTGGTCTACGGCTTATTTGACGCTCAAGAAGAAGCGGAAGCGGCGCTTGCAGGGCTTGACAATGAAAAAGGCTTCCGCGCAGTGACCTGCACGGAAGCCGAGGGCGTGAGGTTTATTCCTCCTCTTTCGTAAATCCAAACCCGGCGATTTCCGTCACCGGCAGGGAGAATACGACCGTTCCGGCGGGAGAATCCGGCCCCGCTTCTTTCAGAATGGAACGCATGATGTCCGCTTTCTGGCCGGTTTTGGTCAAAATGAGGACGATCTCCTTTTCGGAAGCCAGAGAAACGGCGTAGAACTTCTGGGCGTTATGGGAGCCGGTGCCCTTGCCATGCACCACGGTGCCGCCGGTAGCCCCGGCAGCCCGGGCGGCGTTCATCACCAGATCGGTGCAGCCCTCGTTGGCAACGGCCAGAATCAGCTCGTAGTCGAAATTCAGCTCCGGGGTATATTTGGGCGACTGCTCGCCGCTGAGATATGCCAAAGTTTTTCCTCCTCCCACGCTTTTCACGGGTACAGCGATGGTAATGCCCTGTCCCGGCATGCCCAGAAACAGCTTGCGCTTCAGCTCCCGGATCAGCTCCCGGGTTTTTTCCGGGCTGGCAACGTTCAGAACGATGCGCTTGAAGTTGTTCTCGATGCCCAGCAGATCCATCATGCTGCGGGTGGCGGTGCCGCGGCCGTGGGTTGCGATGCTCATGGGCATCCCCAGCTGCCGGCAGAGCTCCGTCATGGCGTCCAGCGCATCCGGATGGATGATCGAAATGATGTAATTCATCGGTTCACCCCCACAGTTCGACGACGTCGTCGTCGCCGTATTCAGGCTCGGGCTGACCGGCAGGCTTGCGGCGGCCGTAGAGTACGCCCATCGTCTGGATGGAGATCAGCGGCATCATGGCCACCAGCGCCACCACGCCGAAAGCGTCCTGCAGCACGTTTCCGCCCAGCGCCGTGCTGGCCCCCATCATGAATTGCAGCATGAAGGTGGCGGTCATGGGCCCGGAGGCCACGCCGCCGGAGTCGAAGGCGATGGCCGTGTAAATGTCGGGCACGAAGAAGGTCAGAATCAGCGCCAGCGCATAGCCGGGCACCAGGAACCACAGGATGGAAATTCCCGTCAGCACCCGCAGCATGCTCAGCCCCATGGCCCCGGCGATGGCGATGGAAAGGCTTATCTTGATGGCCTTGCCCGGGATCATTCCCTCGCTGACCTCTTCGATCTGCTTTTCCAGCACATAGACCGCCGGCTCGGCGGAGATGATGAACCAGCCCAGCAGCATGGCCAGCGGAATCATCCAGTAGTAGGTCCAGCCGTTGGTCAGCGCCCCGCCCAGCACCGTGCCCAGCGAGGAGAAGCCCACGTTGACCCCGGTCAGGAACAGCACCAGCCCGCCGTAGGTGTACAGGATGCCCACGCAGATCTTGAGAAAGGAGCGGCGGTTCAGCCGGAAGCTGAAAATTTGGAAAATGAGGAAGATCCCCACCACCGGCGACAGGGCCACGGCCATTTCCTTCAGATAAACGGGGAAGGCGGTCAGGTAGGCCCGGCCGATCTCCGTGGTGCTGCCGTAGGAAAGGACGCTGACCTCCGCCGCCGTTTCCGGGCTGGAATAGAAGAAGCCCAGCACCAGTACCGCCAGAATGGGGCCGATGGAGCACAGCGCCACCAGACCGAAGCTGTCCGCCTCGGCCTTCTGGTCGCTTCGGATGTTGGAAACGCCCACGCCCAGCGCCAGAATAAAGGGCACGGTCATAGGGCCGGTGGTTACGCCGCCGGAATCGAACGCCACGCTCAAAAAGTCCGAATCGGCCAGCGCGGCCAGCACAAAAACAACGCCGTAAAACAGCAGCAGCAGCCACCGGAGCCGAATGCCCCGGATGATGCGCAGCATGCACACCGCCAGAAAGAAGCCTACGCCCAGCCCCACCGTGACCAGCAGCACCGTGTTGTTGATGTGGGGCACGGTTTCCGCCAGCACCTGCAGGTCAGGCTCGGCAATGGTGATGGAAAAGCCCAGCACCAGACTGACCAGCAGAATCAGCGGCAGGTTGCGGCTCTTGGTCAGCGCCGTGCCGATGCGGTTGCCGATGGGGGTCATGGAAGTCTCCGCTCCCAGCGTAAAAAGGCCCATGCCTACGATGATCAAAATGGAGCCGAGGAAAAAGCTCAGCAGAAGATCGGGCGACACCGGGGAGACGGACAAGCATAAAAAGCCGACGATCAAAAGAATCGGAAGCACCGACAGCGCTGATTCCTTGATTTTTTCCTGAACAAGACTGTGGTTTTGTTTCAATTCCTGTTTTCGGATGTGTTTTCGGATGGTTGGTTCCTCCTTTCAAAAGTTTTGGGACAGCGTCCGGCGACCAGGCTTTGCCGGACGAAAATCCTCCCACTTTACGATACTAAAATGGTAAAGGAAAATCCCGGAAAAGTCAACCTTGCGCCAAAAAAGTAACGGTTTGTTCATCGGTTCGGCCGAAGCCCTGTCCGGCGGGCGTTTCCGGGGACGGGCCCCTTGGGGAAGGGTTGCAATTCAAGCGCGAAATGGTATAATACCCGTATGTTCAGCTGTTTTTTCCTGCCTGTGAAAAGACGGAGCTTCATGGAATTTTTCTCCGTCAGCGGGCAGAGACGCGCAGCTGCGGAAGGAAGGCGCAACGTATGGCAAACCCCACCTTTACCATTACTCTGGAAAACGGCGGCGTGATGAAGGGCGAACTCTATCCGGAAATCGCTCCTCAGAGCGTGGGCAACTTTATTTCTCTGGCCAACGGCGGATTCTACGATGGATTGATTTTCCACCGCTGCATCCCCGGCTTCATGATTCAGGGCGGCTGCCCCGAGGGCACCGGCATGGGCGGCCCCGGCTACCGCATCAAGGGCGAGTTTAACGCCAACGGCGTGAAAAACGACCTCAAGCATACCTACGGCGTTCTGAGCATGGCCCGCAGCATGATGAAGGACAGCGCCGGTTCCCAGTTCTTCATCATGACCAGCGACAGCCCCCATCTGGACGGCCAGTACGCCGCCTTCGGCAGGGTGCTGGAGGGCATGGAGGAGGCGGAGAAGATCGTCTCCCAGCGCACCGACCGGATGGATCGGCCGCTGGAACCCCAGCGCATTCAGTCCATTCGCGTGGAAACCAACGGTGTGGAATATCCCTTTACGAAGCTGTAAGCCGTTTCCGGCGGCGAAGGGGCCGACACCCTTTCGCCGCTTTTCTCGTATGAACACAATCTGAAGGGCTCCGGCCCGGAGGGGAGAATCAGCCATGAAAAAGGAAAATCCCATCCCGGAGCTGTTGAGCCCTGCCGGGAGCGAAGAAGCGCTTCATGCCGCCGTGGACAGCGGCGCGGACGCGGTCTATCTGGGTTCCAAGGCCTTTGGAGCCCGGGCTTCCGCCGTGAACTTTGACGATGAAACGCTGACCCGCGCGGTGGAATACGCCCACCTGCACCATGCGCGCGTCCACGTGACCGTCAATACGCTGGTGAAGGAAAAGGAGTTTTCCGGCGTGCGGGAGACGCTGCGGGCGATTGCCGCCGCAAAGGCCGATGCGGTGATCGTGCAGGATCTGGGCGTGGCGGCGCTGGTGCGGGACGAGTTTTCCGCGCTGAAGCTGCATGCCAGTACCCAGATGGCCCTTTCCAACGCCAGCGACGCAAGGTTCGCCCGGGATTTCGGCTATGACCGGGTGGTGCTCGCCCGGGAATGCTCGCTTGATGAGATCCGCCGGGTGACGGAGACCGGCGTGGAGACGGAGGTCTTTGCCCACGGGGCGCTTTGCACCGCCGTCAGCGGCCGGTGCCTGATGTCCTCTATGGCGGGAGGAAGAAGCGGCAACCGGGGCCGGTGCGCCCAGCCCTGCCGCATGCGCTTTCAGTGGAACGGCAGAGAAGCGGCCTGGCTTTCCCTGAAAGACCTGTGCGCCTATCCCATTCTGTCGCAGCTTTGGGACGCGGGCGTATGTTCCCTCAAATTGGAGGGACGGCTGAAAAGCCCGGAATATGTGGCGGTCGTGACGGAAGCGTATCGCCGTGCGCTGGACGATCTGGCGGCAGGCCGCTTCGATCCGGAAGACCCTGCGCCGATGGAGAAGCTTCGGCAGATCTTCAACCGGGGCGGCTTTACCCGGGGCCACGCGGGCGGCGCGGAGGACGCGGCTCTTTGTGCGCCGGAACGGGTGAGCCACGAGGGACTGCCGCTGGGCACGGTCACGTCCGTTCGGGGCAATCTGGCGCGAGTGCGGCTGATCCGTTCTCTGCATGACGGCGACAGCTTGCAGCTTCGTCAGCGTCAGGATGCGGACCTGCGGTATTCCGGGCCGGAGATTTCGGCTGGTCAGGAGGCCGTGCTGCGGCTGCGGCCCGGCCTGACGGCGGCTCCCGGCGCGGAAGTGGCGCGCCTCAGCGATGCCAGGCAGCTGGAAGCGGCGCGCAGCCACGCGCCCCGGCCTATTTCCATTCAGATGCACGGCGTTTTCGCGCTGAACCGTCCCATGGCGCTGACACTCTCCGATAGCGTCAGCACAGTGACGGTGGAAGGCCAGCCGGTACAGACGGCAGACAAACGAGCTGCCGCAGAGGAAGAAGTGCGCCGTCAATTGGAACGGCTGGGAGATACGCCCTTTGTGCTGGAGAGCCCCGAAGATTTGAAAGTCGAACTGGCGGACGGACTGTTTCTGCCGGTCAGCGCCCTGAACGCGCTGCGCCGGGACGGAATCGCCGCCCTGACTGCCGCAAGAACAGAGCATTTCTGGCAGGCGGGGCAGGAAAAAACGCCTAAAATTCCGAAAAAGAAGGAATGGGGGAAAAACGTCTCTCTGCCGAAGAACGAAAATGCACGCGCGCAAGAGCTGCTGACCGTCTGCTTTTCCGACCCGTCCTTGGCAAATCCGCTGCTGGAGCGCGGCGCGGATCGGCTCTGGTTCCAGCCTTGCAGCTATCGCCCGGAAGAATTGGCGCAGGACCTGCGACAGCTCCCTGACGGCTGCTGGCTGGTGCTGCCGGTGCAGTGTTCCGAGCCTGAATTGCAGGACATTCGCCGGGCGGCGGAACAGGCAAAGCTGGGCGGCGTCGTTGCCCAGAGCATGGGGCAGATCGATTTTGCCGAACGCTGGCCCGTCTTTTTCGGCGATGCGCTGCCGGTGACGAACCGCCGGGCCATGGAGGCCCTGCGGGAGCTTCCCGTCAGCGGTTTTACCCTGTGGCCGGAATGGACGGAGCAGGAGCAGCGCGAACTGCTGCCTTTGCCCGTGCCCGCGCTGTGCCCGGTCTACGGCCGGGAACGGCTGATGATTCTGAATCACTGCCCGGCCAGGGTGACGCTGGGGCTTTCGGATGACCGGGAAGCCTGCCGCTTCTGCCGCACGCCCGATCAGGCCTGCGGCCAGACGGAACCGCTTTTCCGGGATCAGCGGGGCTATGCCTTCCCCGTGCGCCGCACGGCCTTCCCGGAGGGCTGTCGGCTGAATGTCTATAATGCTTTGCCCACCGATCTGCGGGTCTGCGACGGCGAACGCCGGGCCCTTGGGGCAGGAATGCTGATGCGCTTCACCACGGAGACCCCGGCGGAGCAGCTTCAAATCACGGAAATCTTTGCGGCTCTGCGGGACGGCCAGTCCGTTCCGCCTGCCGTGAACGCCACAGCCGGTCACTGGCGGCGCGGCGTGGAATAATTCACCTCTCTGCTCCCGGCATGCGGGAGGAAAGGAGAACCTTTATGGAACAGGATCGTGCGCTGCGCGTACTGGAATTTACGAAAATACGGGAACTGCTGGCCCAGAACGCCATTACCGAAGAAGGCAGGCAGCGCTGTCTGGAGCTGACACCCTATCATGATCTGGGCGACGTCAACCACGCTCTGGCTGAGACGGAGGAAGCCGTGGTGCTGTTGACCTATCTGGGGCAGAACCCGCTGGTCAGCTACCCGGATGTGCGGGAATCCATTGCCCGGGCCCAGAAGGGTGCATGCCTGAGCCCCCGGATGCTTTTGGATATTTCCGCCTTTCTTCGGGCTGCCCGCGCCGCCCGGAGCGCGCTGGTGCGGGATCGGGAGGACACGCCCATTCTGACGGGGCTGGCCTCCCGGCTGACCGTGCTGGAACGGGTGGAGACGGACATCAACGATGCGATTCTCAGCGAGGAAGAAATCGCCGACCGCGCCTCCGCAGAGCTTTATCAGATTCGGCGGCAGATTCGCAGCGCCAACGAGCGCATGCGGGACAAGCTGAATCAGATGATCCGTTCTTCCAGCTTCGCCAAGAACCTGCAGGACAGTATTATCACCATGCGGGGCGACCGCTACTGCATCCCGGTCAAGGCCGAGTGCCGGGCCAATGTGCCCGGTCTGGTGCATGACCAGAGCGCCAGCGGGGCCACGCTGTTTATCGAACCCATGTTTGTGGTGGAGCTGGGCAACGACCTCAAGCAGCTTTACGCCAAAGAGCAGCAGGAGATCACCCGCATTCTGCAGGCGCTGTCCGATTCGCTGGCTCCCTACGGCGAGGCGCTGGAAGGCAATCTGGATCTTCTGCGGGAGTTGGATTTTGCCTTTGCCAAGGGCCTTCTGGGCCGTCAGATGCGGGCGGTGCTGCCCAAGATCAACCGGGAGGGCCGGATCAAGATCGTCCGGGGACGGCATCCCCTTATCGACCCGGAAAAGGTGGTGCCCAGCGATCTCTGGCTGGGGCAGGACTTTACCACGCTCATTATCACCGGCCCCAATACCGGCGGCAAGACCGTCACCCTCAAAACGGTGGGCCTGTTCACGCTGATGGCACAGGCTGGTCTGGAGGTGCCCGCCGAGCTGGGCACGGAGCTGGCGGTGTTCGATTATGTTTACGCGGATATCGGCGACGAGCAGTCTATCGAGCAGTCTCTGTCCACCTTCTCGGCCCATATGACCAATATCGTTTCCATCCTGCAAAATGTGGATGACAACGATCTGGTGCTGTTTGACGAGCTGGGCGCGGGCACCGATCCCACCGAAGGCGCGGCGCTGGCGCAAAGCATTTTGAGCGAGCTGCTGGGACGGAAGATCCGCACCATGGCCACTACTCATTACAGCGAATTGAAGGCCTTTGCCCTGAGCACGCCCGGCGTGGAAAACGCCAGCGTGGAGTTTGATGTGGAATCCCTGCGGCCCACCTACCGGCTGTCCATCGGCATTCCCGGCAAGAGCAACGCCTTTGAAATTTCTCGGAAGCTGGGCTTGTCCGAACGGCTGATCGACAGCGCCAAGGAGCTGCTCAGCAAGGAGGACGTTCGTTTCGAGGACGTCATCGCCAATGCGGAGTATCACCGGCAGATCGCCGAGCGCGAACGGGAGATGGCGGAGGAGACCCGCAAGGAAACCGTTCGTCTGCGCAACGAGGCGGAAAAGCTTCGCCGGGAGATCGAACAGAGCAAAGACAAGAGCATGCAGAAGGCCAAAGCCGAAGCCCGGCGTGTGCTGGAAAATGCCCGCCGGGAAGCGGACGGCATTATCGGCGAGCTGAAATCCATGAAAAAGCAGGCGCAGATCCCGGAGCACGAGCTGCAAAAGCTGAAAAAGCGCATGGACGACAACCTCGACGCGGTCAGCGAGGGCATCGGCGAGGCAAACGAAACCGGCTTTACCCCGCCCAAGACGGTTCGGGTGGGCGAAAATGTGGAGATCGTCCATCTGAAAACAAAAGCAGTAGTGCTGAGCCTGCCGGACAGCAAAAACGAAGTGCAGGTACAGGCGGGCATCATGAAGATGAAGGTGCCGCTGAAACAGCTGCGGGTGATCGAGCAGGAAAAGCCCAAGGCCAGCAAGGTACTGCGGAGCGCCGCCGCGGCCAAGACCGTTCCCATGGAGGTGGACGTGCGCGGAATGAATCTGGAAGAAGCCACCGAAGCAGTGGACACCTATCTGGCAGATGCGGTGCTGGCCGGGCTGAACGAGGTCAGCATCATCCACGGCAAGGGCACGGGCGTTCTGCGCACGGGCATTCAGAAGCATTTGAAGCGCCATCTGAACGTGAAGTCCTTCCGGGACGGCATGTACGGCGAGGGCGAGCAGGGCGTGACCGTTGTTACCCTGAAATAGCAGAGGGTCTGAAAAGGCTCTGCCCCCGCGAACCCCTATCAGAAGAAAAAAACGAACCGGCAGAACTTTCGCAGGCCGGAACGAAGGAGGAATCGCTCATGGCTGACAAGCAACACATTCTACTGGTGGACGACGACCCCAATATCAGCCATCTGGTACGGCTGTATCTGGAAAAAGAGGGCTTTGGCGTAACGGAGTGCGACCGGGGTGATACGGCGGTGGAAGCGTTCCGCACCTGCAATCCCGCGCTGGTGCTGCTGGACGTGATGCTGCCCGGGAAAGACGGTCTGGAGGTGCTCAAGGAAATCCGCATGACCTCCAAGGTGCCGGTCATCATGCTGACGGCCAAGGATGAAACCTTCGACAAGGTGCTGGGGCTGGAGCTGGGCGCGGATGATTACATCACCAAACCCTTTGAAAATAAGGAACTGGTAGCGCGGGTGAAAGCAGTGCTGCGCCGCGCGCCCGGCGAGACGGAAAACGCCTCGCCCGCCGGAAAGCCGGAGAAGGACGATACGCTGCGCTTCCCGGGGCTGACGGTCAGTCTGGCCAGCTATGAAGCGACCTACGAGGGCAAGCCGGTGGAAATGCCGCCAAAAGAACTGGAAGTGCTGTATTATCTGGCTTCGCACCCCAACATGGTCTTTACCCGCGACCAACTGCTGGAACAGGTCTGGGGCTATAATTTCTTCGGCGACAGCCGCACGGTGGACGTACACATCAAGCGTCTGCGGGAAAAGCTGCCGGGCTGCGAAAAATACGGCTGGGAAATCCACACCGTCTGGCGCGTGGGCTACAAGTTTGATTACAAGCCCGCCTAACAAGGGAGGAAACCGTTTTGTGTCAAAGCATGTTTGACCGGCTGCTGGCGCTGTTCATGGCGGTCATTCTTCTGATGGCGCTCATCAGCGCCGGCTTTTCCGTGCTGTCCATTCGGGAAGCCATGGTCAACAGCCGCATGGAGGGGCTGCTGGTGCAGGCCCGGGAGATCGCCTATCTGGCGGCCAATCTGGATTCCTCCAGCATATGGATCACGGACGATTCCACCATGAAATACCTGCAATGGAAGGCCCGGAGCGTCTATGAGGATTACGGGGCCTACATCCTGATCGTGGACCGCTCCGGCCATGTGATGGACAACATGCAGGCCGCCCTGCAGGACAGCGCGGGCGCGATGCTGCAATCCCTGAATTCCGACGAGCTGGGGCAGCTGATGCTGGACGTGCTCAAGGGCAAGGAGGTGCAGAAGCGCATCACCAACGCCTCCCGGGGCGCGATCATGACCGTGGCTGTGCCCTATGTGCAGGACGAGGACGTGCAGGGGGCGGTGCTGATCCACACCAGCGCGCAGGTTATCGAAGCGCCCTACCACGCCTTGCTTTTGCAGGTGCTGATCGGCTTTGCGCTGGCCGCCTTTGTGGCCATCGTGGGCACGGCGCTGTATACCCGCGGCATCATCAAGCCCCTGACGGTCATCACCCATGCGGCGGAAAAAATGAGCAAGGGCGAGCTCAGCGCCCGGGCCTCCGTTACCGGCGTGAATGAGGTGCGCCAGCTGGCGGGCGCGTTCAACGTCATGGCCGCAAAATTGGAAAAGGTGGAGGAAGGCCGAAAGGAATTTGTATCCAACGTGAGCCACGAGCTTCGTTCGCCTGTTACCAGCATTCACGGCTTCGTGGAGGGAATGCTGGACGGCACCATTCCGCAGGAGGAATATCCGCGTTATTTACAGATCGTTTTCGACGAAACCAATCGGATGAAACGGCTGATCGCCGATCTTTTGCAGCTGAGCCGCATGGACAACGGCGTAGAAAAGCTGCAATGGTCGGATTTTGACATCAACGAATTGATCCGCCGCCTTCTGATCGGTAGAATGAACGATATTGAACAGAAGGCGCTGGATTTACAGCTGGACTTCGAGACGGATCCCTGCATGGTTCACGCCGACAGCGACCGGATTTCTCAGGTGGTATTGAATATTGTTGATAATGCATTGAAATATATTTCTCAAAATGGGCACTTGACAATTCGTACCAAAATGATGCAAAATAATATTGTTGCCGTGGAGATTGAAAATGACGGAGAACCCATTGCCGCAAAAGATCGGGTGCATGTCTTCGAGCGCTTTTATATGGCTGAGAAAGCCCATACAGCAGGAAAGGGAACAGGTCTTGGACTGAGCATCTGCAAACAAATTATGGAAATGCACGGTCAAAGTATTGAAGTCCTTCTTCTGGATACAGGGGCGGGTTTCCGTTTTACCTTACAGGCAGCGCAGACACCGGGTCAGCCTCAGTTAGGAGCCTGAAACGGAACACAAAGGAGGAACCGGGAAAATGGATCGACATATCTTTCTGGTTGGGATGCCTGGAAGCGGCAAAAGCGCCCTGGGGCGCAGGGTGGCTTCCAAATTGCAGATTCCCTATCTGGATACGGACGTCTATTTGACCGAGACCACCGGCATGGACACTGCGCAGCTGTACCAGACCTTTGGAGAGCAGGCTTTCCGCGATGGGGAAACCCGCCTTCTGCAGGAATTGGCAGGCGCCGTTCCGGGAATTATTTCGACCGGCGGCGGCGTTTGCCTGCGGGAATGCAACCGCCGTCTGATGAAAAATCACGGCATCATTGTGCTCATCGACCGTCCGATTGACGACATCATGCTGGATATCCGCGCTGAAAAACGCCCCCTGCTGGCCCAGAAGGGCCGGGAAGAAATCGAACGCATCTATAACGAACGGATGCCCATTTACCGGGCGGCCGCAGACGTGGTGATGGATAACGGCAAGGGATTTCACAATGGTCTGGCCGGGCTGGAAGAAATTGTACGGCAGTATGCATAAAATAAGCTCGAGTTTCAGGCAATATCCTGCCGCTGCCATTTTCGATCTCCTACAGCAACCGAATCAGCAGCATATACCCGGCTGTACCCACAAAAATACTCAGAAGCGTGTTCCGGCTGAGACGATAAGCGAGCGCAACGATGACCACCGCCGCCAGTTTCGGCAGGCCGATGCCGAACCAATCGGTTCCTGCGTCCTTCAGACAGTAAACCACCAGCACCGCCATAATGGCCGAGGGCAGCATTTCGCCTAACTGAACCAGCTTTTCCGGCATGTGCCGTTTGCTGAACACCAGAAAAGGCACGGAACGTAGCCCCAGCGTAATCACAGCTCCCAGCAGGATCGCCGCCGCTGCGGAAGAAAGACTCATGATTTCTGCACCTCCCCGGTTTTGGAAACAAACAGGATTCCGGACGTAATCAGCAAAGCGGGCAGCATGAAGCGGTCGGGCCCCAGCATCAGCAGACAGATCAGCGCCATTCCTCCGCCCAGGATCGCCGGGAAATGATCGCTGGTCTTTTCCCACTGCTGAATCAAAATGACTACAAACAGTGCCGTCATGCAGAAATCGATGCCTTCCAGATTCCAGGGAAGGATTTGGCCCAGCGCCGCTCCCAGCAGGGTGCCGAGGATCCAGTAGGCATAGCTGAGCACCGCCACCAGAAACAATACGTTCTTCCGTTCGGGCAGGTCGCGGGGCAGACTGCAGTCCACTGCGTAGGTTTCGTCCGTCAGCGTGTGAACCATCAGCGGTAGTCTTTTGCCCATGCTGCGGAATTCATCCACAAAGCTCAGCGCGTAAAACATCTGGCGGCTGTTCATCAAGAGGGTTGTCACCGCCACTGTCACCAGCGACGCGCCGCCCGCCATCAAAGATACCAGCACGAACTGATACGCGCCCGTATACAGCGCCACGCTGGACAAGAGCGACAAATACCATGGATAGCCAGCGTCCGACATGGTGATGCCGAAGGCAATGGCAATAAAAACATAGCTGAGCAGAATCGGCAGCGATTCTCTCAGTGCGATCTTCCACGCCTCTTTCTTCATCGCTCTGCTTCCCTTCTTCTTTGAAAATCAGTACATTCCGGCCTCTTTGCCGGAACAGCACAACCTTAGCACAGCGGCAGCGCGATTAGCAATGACGGAAGTGTGACGTTTTTCGCCAGAAAGAAGAAGCGTGTGGATTGGAGCGGATAAGTTTTTCCTTTGTAATGAATTATGCTTTTTGTGTTTGCCTAAACTGGCAAATAATTATGAAAAAGCTTGCATGCATTTCCTGCATGTGGTAAAATGGGGACGGGAATTCATTCACGTTTACCCTTTTCTAATCGTCTTCAAGGTGTGACTCTTAAATGATAAAATGAGAATGAAATTGAAATAAATAAATTTTGCAAAGAATGTGAGGAAACTAAATTTATGAAAAGTGAAAAAAGGCTATGGTTCTGGATAATAGGAGTTTTAGTTTCATGCCTATTTGCTTGTACTGCCAAGGCAGACTATCCGGAAATTCAAATTCGCGGCATTCCGGAGATGGGACAAAGAACTGGGTATTATATTCCCTTAGAGATAAACCCCAATAATGTATATGTGGATGTCCTTTATGAGGGCAGTGTAGCTGATTGCGGTGTCGCTGCACTGGCTATGGTGGAAGGATATTTTAAGGGATATAATGATAATAATAACGTAATGCTCTATCACGGCGCTTTGGCAGGGATTAATCAAAATGTTGATTTTACTACTATTACACAAGACCCCTCTATCAGTTTGATTCCATTCCCATGTACGGGATATACCTATGAATATAATGTAGATTATGAACGAGTGTATCGATCACTGAAAGATGGAATACCGGTGATGATTCATTGCTGGAGTGAACAATCGCAGCATTGGGCCGTTATTTATGGATACTCTGGTTCTTCCGGAGAAAAAGTTGACGAAACAAAATTTTTGATTATCAGTCCACATGTTCCTTCTTATCCATGGTCACAAAATAAAGTTGGCGGAGTAAGTTATGTTTCTTTTGAAGCGTTTCGGGAAGGCCGAACAGTTAATGTACTTTGCTTCCGAAACAGCAATCAAGCTTCAGAAGGGCTTCCTACAGTTCCGATGGCCAAGCCGTCGGCCATTATAGGTACTGAATGGAAAGACGGCGATATCAGCGTAAGCACATCCGAGGCAGCGAGGCCGGCAATCAGCACGACGAATCCTCAGATTCGCGGTTGGCTGACCTATGATACAAGCCGTAAGTTTGTTCAGGGCGGGTTGTTCTTTGGCACCAGTAAGACGGACGTGGAAAATGCTACGCCCAGCAATTACACGCATTCCGGAACTTGGTTCGTATCCGATACAAATGAAAGCGGTTTGCCGTATCAAACGGCGGGTTCATCCAAACGGACAAACCTGTTTTACGATATTACCAGCGCGCCTACCGACGGTTTCGGAAAGCCGTCATTGACGCCGAATGCGTATTATTACAAGTTTTATGCCCGAATGGATAATGGCGAGGTATGCTGCAGCAAAACCTTTCCCTATATTGTTCCTGCAAAGGTAACGGTTACACAGGAAAGCGGAGGCAAAATTACACAGGGACAGTCCGGCAGCTACACGCCGGGAGAAACCATTACGCTGACGGCTGTACCGAACAGCGGCTATTCATTCGGCCATTGGTCCAGCAGCAATGGAGGAACCTTCGCTGACGCAAAGGCTGCTTCCACGACCTTTATCGTTCCCAAAGCAGATACAACGGTTACGGCCCATTTTTCCAACGAGCCCGTTTATACGATTACCGCCGCTCCTTCCACGTTGGATTTTGGTACACTGCAGACAGGGTATGCTTCGGTTGGAAAAACGATTACGATTCAAAATACGGGCAATCAAACCCTCGTTTTGAATACGCAAGGTCAGCCTGCGCATTTTACCGTTACCGGGCATGGCAAAACGACGCTGCTTCCCGGCGAAAGCACGACAGCCGTTGTGAAACCTAGAGAAGGGCTGGGCGCTGGAAAATACGATGCGCTGATATACATTACGACAAACACAGATATAGCCGCTGCACCGCTGAATTTGAAGCTGACGGTTCTGAAAAGCCCCGCAGCCATCACGACAGCATCGCTGCCGGATGCTGTTTTGGGAGATCCATACAGCTACGCGCTCACAGCCACAGGCGATGCTCCGATCACGTGGACGATTTCGTCCGGCACGCTGCCCAATGGACTGACGCTTGCGGAAAATGGCAATATCACCGGCATTCCTACCGTGGCGGGTAAGTATACTTTCACTGTGAAAGCATCCAATGGCGCTGCAGCGGATGCAACGGCGCAGCTGACGATGCTCGTCACCTCAGGCTCGGTTTCGGAAAACAGCCCCAAGCTGACCACGAAGGCGCTGACCGGCGGCCGAGTAACGGATTATCAGAACACGGGCTTTGCTCCCGGAACGGTGATCTATCTGAGCGCCTTACCCAGTGAAGGCTTTGCGTTTGTGCGCTGGATTCCTTCCGCAGACGGACTGTCCATTGATGAAGCGGCAGCGGATATCACCCTTGTTATGCCGGAAGAAAACGTAACGCTGACGGCGGTTTTCCGGGTGAAGGAAATGGACTGGAGCGAGACGAAGCCCGCCAACGTGACCTGCCTGTCTAAAACCCAGTACAGCCAGCGGGTGAAGCAGACCACCACGTCTACGACGCAGCTTTCTGGATGGACGCTGGATCAGACCACCTATGGGGAATGGAGCGCATGGAGCGCCTGGTCGACGACAGCGGCAGCCAAAACGGAACTGCAGGATGTGGAAACCAAAACAACGGCGGCTACTTACAAAACGGTTTATAAATATAATCACTATAAGTACTGGAACAGTCAGGCCAATACGTATTACTACAGCTATGGCTCAGGATATGCCAGCGGCGGTACGTGGGAATACATTACGCTGGATTATCCGCTGACGGCAGGGCAGGTTTACGATGGCTATACCTCTTATTATTACAATGGACAGCTTTGGTTTAACCAGACGACGGAGCAGCAGCAGCTTACAGCGGCGAAAACCGAGTACCGCTACCGCACCAGAAATAAGATTTATCACTATTCCAGATGGACGGAATGGAGCGCATGGCAGGAAGCTCCGCTGACCGCAGGCAGTACAACAGAAGTGCGCCAGCGGACGCTTTATAAGCCGGATCCCTCTTCAGTCACGCTGCCTTATTGCCTGAGGGTGAAAAAGAGCGAACAGGGGGTTATCAGCGCCATAGGCGGCGCCTACAATGCCGGAGATGTGATTGCCATCAAGGCGACGCCCAACAGCGGATACCGTTTTGTGAAATGGAAGGGAGACGGCAAGGCGTACTTCGCCGATGCGGACAGCCCGGAGACAACGCTGCTGATGACGGCCAGCGACACAACGGTCAGCGCAGTATACGAAGCGCTTTTGCGCGCTGAAATGCCGGGCTGGCTTACTCAGATCGAGACGGAAGCCTTTATGGGAAATACTCATTTGGAATATGTGACGATTCCCGAACCATGTACGTCGATTGGCGAATGGGCTTTCGCGGGCTGCACCGGTCTTTATGAGGTGCATATCGCTCACCCCAACGCGCAGATTGCCGAGTCCGCATTCAAAGACTGCCCGAACCTGACCATTTACGGCACGAACGGCAGCACCGCTCAGCAATATGCTCAGGCGCACAGTATTCCCTTTGCAGCGGAATAATCAGCGCTTCACAACAGCACAGGGAAAAGCCCCTGCCGCCGGGAAAAAACGGCGGCAGGGGTTTCAGAGTGTCAAAAGAGTGGAGGTGTAGGAGGCACTGCTGCCACTCAATCGTCGCGGGGACTACTGCCGTAGTCCCCGCTCGTTTCGTGTCACACCTGCGGGTCGCTAACCGCCTACGGCGGTTGTGCCCACCGGGCGACCGGTGAACTTTTCAAATTCTATTTGAAAAGTTCAGTCTGCCAAAGGCAGACCGGGTTGCCCAAGGGCAACCCGCC
>SFGO01000115.1 GCA_004556545.1 Clostridiales bacterium | reverse complement strand
AAGTCGCAGCAACTCTCGCCCCATGCGTCCTCTTCTATGGCGTTCTCCTCTTCAGACTCTTTCCTCTTTCCCTGTCCAATATGTTTGACAAACCTACAGAAGCGGAATGTTACACCCGGCGGCTTCCCAGAGCAAATGCAACAGCGAATGCAGCATAGGCGGCAGCGGCGGCGTTCAGGCCGGGAAGCAGCAGCGCGAAAACATTGACACATTTGGCTTCATCCTCTACAATAAATCAATCGGATGGAATGCAGTACGGCGACGGAAAATCGACGTAAGCCATGCGACATGCGATAAGGAGGCTTTCTCTTTGAATATTCTGATGACGGGAGCCCGGGGCTTTATGGGCAAAAACCTGTGCGCCGCCCTGACGGGCCGTTATGGGGACGAGCACCGGCTGCTGCTGGTGGACATGCCCCATACGGAGGAACAGCTGCGCGCCGCTGCGGCGGAAGCGGATTTCGTGTTTCATCTGGCGGGGGTGAACCGGCCTACGGACCCGGCAGATTTTCAGAAGGGCAACGCGGATTTTACCCAGCATTTGCTGGAACTGCTGAAGGAAAACGGCAAGCGCCCGCCGGTGCTGCTCAGCTCGTCCATTCAGGCGGCGCTGGAAAACCCCTACGGCCAGAGCAAGCGAAACGCGGAGCAGGCCGTGGCGGAATACGCCCAAGAAACAGGCGCGACGGTGTATCGCTACCGTCTGCCCAACGTCTTCGGCAAATGGAGCCGGCCCAACTACAACAGCGCCGTGGCCACCTTCTGCCATAACGTGGCCCGGGGCCTGCCCATCACGGTCAACGACCCGTCCGTGACGCTGCGGCTGGTCTATATCGACGACGTGGCGGAGGAATTCCTTCGCGCGATGGAAGGGCAGCCCCATCGGGAAGGCGAATGGTGCGCCGTCCAGCCCGTCCATGAGGTGAATCTGGGCCGCATGGCCGAGCTGATCCAGTCCTTCCCCGCCCTGCGGGACAGCCTGACCGCCCCCGATCAGAGCGACCCGCTGGTGAAAAAACTCTACGCCACCTATCTCAGCTTCCTGCCGCCGGAGGATTTCTCCCGGCCTACCGTCACCCACGCCGACCAGCGCGGCTCCTTTACGGAGCTTCTGCACATGGGCAGCCGGGGACAGGTCAGCCTGAACGTGTCCAAGCCTCACATCACCAAGGGCGACCACTGGCACCAGACCAAGCACGAAAAATTCATCGTCCTGCAGGGCGAAGGCGTGATCCGCTTCCGCAAGGTGGGCGATTCCACGGTGATCGCCTACAAGGTCAGCGGCGAAAACCTCACGGTGGTGGATATTCCCACCGGGTATACCCACAGCATCGAAAATACCGGCGATACGGACATGCTCACCCTCATGTGGGCCAACGAGGTCTTCGACCCGGCCCATCCCGATACCCTGCGCCTGCCCGTTTTGGAGAACGCCGCCGAAGCAAAGGAGAAAGCCTGATGAAAAAGCTGAAACTGATGACCATTCTGGGCACCCGGCCGGAGATCATCCGGCTGTCCGCCGTTATCCGCACCGCCGACCGGTATTTCGACCACATTCTGGTGCATACCGGCCAGAACTACGACCCCAACCTGAACGATATTTTCTTCAAGGAGCTGGAGTTGCGGGCGCCGGACTATTATCTGGACGCGGTGGGCGGCGATCTGGGCGAGACCATGGGCAATATCATCGCCGCCAGCTACAAGGTCATTCAGAAGGAAAAGCCCGACGCGCTGCTGGTGCTGGGCGATACCAACTCCGCCCTGAGCGCCATCTCCGCCAAGCGGCTGAAGGTGCCGATCTTCCATATGGAGGCGGGCAACCGCTGCTGGGACTGGAACGTCAGCGAAATGATCAACCGGAAGATCGTGGATCATATTTCCGACATCAACATGCCCTATACCGAAAACAGCCGCCGCTATCTGCTCAGCGAGGGCATCGACGGCAAGACCATTTTCGTGACCGGCTCCCCCATGCGGGAGGTGCTGAACCACGCCATGCCCGGCATTGAAAAAAGCAACGTGCTGGAGCGGCTGGGGCTGGAAAAGGGCAAGTACATCCTCGTTTCCGCCCACCGGGAGGAAAACATCGATCTGGAGGACAACTTCCTCTCCCTGATGAACGCCATCAACCATATGGCGGAGACCTATCAGGCGCCGGTGATCTACTCCACCCATCCCCGCAGCCGGAAGTTCATCGAGCAGCGGCATTTCCAGTTCCATCCGCTGGTGCGCAGCCTGCCGCCCTTCGGCCTGTTCGACTACAACCATTTGCAGATGAACAGTCTGGTGGTGCTGTCCGACAGCGGCACCCTCAGCGAGGAAAGCGCCATGCTGGGCTTCTGCGGCGTGCTGATCCGCACGTCCACTGAGCGGCCCGAGGTGCTGGACAAGGGCACCGTGGTCATCGGCGGCATCACGCAGGAAAGCGTGCAGCAGGCCGCCGAGCTGGCCATCGCCATGCAGGCCGCAGGGGAGCCCCGGGCCATGCCCCTGGATTACGAGGACGTGAACGTGGGCGCGAAGGTGGTCAAGCTCATTCAGAGCTACACCCCCATCGTCAACGAGACTGTCTGGCTGAAGCGATAATGATTTCGGAGGAACGTTCCCTTGAATCAGTCAAAGAACCGCGCGAAGGAGCGCTGGGCCATGCTGCCCGTGATTTTCGCTCTGGCATGGCCTACCATGCTGGAAGAGCTGATGCAGACGCTGGTGCAGTACATCGACACCGCCATGGTGGGGGCGCTGGGCACGGAGGCCACCGCCGCCGTAGGGGCCACCAGCACCGTAGGCTGGATGGTGGGCAGCTCCATCTCCGCGCTGGGCGTCGGGTTTCTGGCTTACATTGCCAAAGCCTGCGGCGCGGGTCAGGATCAGAAGGCACACCGTGCCTCGGCGCAGGCCGCGCTGATGGTCTGCATCGTGGGCACGCTCTTTACCGCGCTGACGCTGGGGCTGAGCCCCATGGTGCCGGTATGGATGCAGGTGGATCCCTCCATCCGGGAGATGACCCAGCGGTATTTTTTCATTCTGTATGTGCCCATGCTGTTCCGCACGGCCAGCATTCTCTTCGGCACGGTGCTCCGGGCGGCAGGCGACACCAAGACCCCCATGCGGGTGGGCGTGCTGATGAACCTGATCAATATCGTGCTGAACTTCCTGCTGATTTATCCCAGCCGGGAGATCAGCCTGTTTTCCCACCGGGTCAGCGTATACGGCGCGGGGATGGGGGTGGAGGGCGCGGCCATCGCCAGCGCCATTTCCTACACGGTCGGCGGCGTGCTGATTACGGCGGTGCTGTGGAGGCATCCTATGGTGTCGCCCAAGGGCTGCAGCCTGCGGCCCGATGGCCGGGTGCTTCGCCCCTGCCTGAAGGTGGCGCTGCCCAATATGCTGCAGCGCTTCGGCACCTCGCTGGGCTACGTGGTGTTCGCCTCCATGATCAACGCGCTGGGTCAGACGGCCACCGCCGCCCATACCATCGCCAATACGGTGGAGTCCGCCTTCTACATTCCCGGCTTCGGCATGCAGACCGCCGCCGCTACCCTGTCCGGCAACGCGCTGGGGGCTGGCGACAACGACCGCATGAAGCGACTGGCCCGCACCATCCTGCCGCTGGAGGTGGGGCTGATGACCGTTTCCGGGGCCCTTTTGTTCGCCTTCGCCCGGCCGTTGATGGCGCTGTTTTCCTCCGATGAGCAGGTGATCATGCTGGGCAGCACGGTGCTGCGGATGGTGGCCGTGTCCGAGCCTTTCTACGGCGTGCCCATCGTCATTGAGGGCATGATGCAGGGCGTAGGCCGGACGATGATGCCGTTTCTGTTCAATCTGGCGGGCATGTGGGGCGTGCGCATCGCGGGCACCTTCGTCTGCACCTGGCTTCTGGGGCTGGGGCTGGAGGCGGCTTGGGCCTGCATGATCGCCCACAACCTGCTGCTGTGCCTTTTGTTCAGCCTTCACTTCCGCCGGGGAACATGGAATCCCCTGAACGCAAAGAAAACCGGTGCGGAATGTGCCCCGTAAAAAGAAAAACGAAGAAACCCGAAAGAAAGCAGACCGCCGGCTCCCAAAACGGGAAGGCCGGCGGTTTAATGCTGTCAAAAACCGTTTTCGCCGGAAGCATTCGCGCCCCGCGCGCCTTTTTTCAGCCAAAATTCGGGAAGGATTGAATTTTTCCCGGTGACAGAGTATAATGATTTTGTGTCATTTTGACCAATATGGAGGGAAATGCGTGTATAGGCTGCTGATCGTCACGGAAAACCAGAGTGTGAGGGACTTGTTCACCGCGATGGAGGGCTGGGAGAGCATGGGCTTCAAGCCGCCGCGCCTGCGTCAGACCACGCAGGAGGCGCTGGAATGCATGCAGAAGCACCAGATCGACGCAATCGCCGTGGATAACGACCCGGCTTTTGACGAGCTGAACCGCTTTGTGGAAGAAAAGTGCCCGGCAATGCTTCGTTTTCCCATCGACCAGACTCCGGACGGCCAGTGGAAGATCATCCGGGCGCTGGATCGGATGCTGGGAAATCTTCACGCCGACCATTTCAACGACGAATATGATCTGATGTCTTCTCTTTCCCATAGTCAGGAGCGCCTGCTGAAGGGCATTGTCTGCGGCCTGATCCCCACGGAAGAGGAGCTGAAAAGCCGGCTGTTCATGCTGCGGTGCAGCGAAAAGCCCAATGTGCCCTGCGTTCTGGCCCGGCTGACCATGGATACGGACGATCCCTTCCTGACCAGCCGCTGGCATTACGGCAGCGAACGGCTGGAAACCGCCCTGCGCAACTTTTTCGGAGTGCGGCAGCGGGATATGTACCTGCATGTGGCGGTGATCTCGCCGGAGGAAGTGCGGGTGCTCTGCTACCCCGTCACCGAGGACGGTACGCTGCTGGAAAGCGCCGTGCGCTCCTATGTGAAGGAAACCGCTCAGCAGGTCGATCATTATCTGGGCCTGCATATGGAGATCGCCGAAGTACGGCTGCTGCCGGGGCTTTCGGCCTTTGCCGCTGAAAATCTGAAATAAAAAGCCGCCCGGTCCGGCGCGGTGAAAGGAGAACTATATGGGTATTTTTAAGGATCTGGTGACCAGCCAACTAATCGACGTCATCGAATGGACGGATGACAGCGCGAACACCATGGTATACAAGTACGACATGAACGGCAAGGAAATCATGATGGGCGCGCAGCTGACCGTGCGGGAAAGCCAGGCGGCGGTCTTCGTCAACGAGGGCAGGCTGGCCGACGTGTTCCAGCCCGGCCGCTATGAGCTGAGCACCCAGAACATGCCTGTTCTGACCAAGCTCAAGGCGTGGAAGTTCGGCTTCAACTCCCCCTTCAAGAGCGACGTGTACTTCGTCAACACCAAGCAGTTCATGGATCGGAAGTGGGGCACTGCCAATCCCGTCATGATGCGGGATACCGATTTCGGCATGATCCGCATCCGCGCCTTCGGTTCCTTCGCCTTCCGGGTCAAGGATCCCGAGGTCTTCATGAAGGAATGCTTCGGCACCAGCAGCCTGTTCACCGTGGAAGGCGTGGAAGGCCAGCTGAAGAGCATGGTGGTCAGCGGTCTGAGCGACGCCATCGCCCAGAGCAAGATCCCCGCGCTGGACATCGCCGCCAACTACAGCGGCCTGAGCCAGTACTGTATGAACGCGCTGAACGCCAAGGTGGAAGCGCTGGGGCTGACGCTGACCAATTTCGTCATCGAAAACGTGAGCCTGCCCGAAGAAGTGGAAAAGGCCATGGACAAGCGCACCTCCATGGGCGTGCTGGGCGACATGGGCAAGTATGCTCAGTTCCAGGCCGCCGAAGCCATGCGGGACGCGGCCAACAATCCCAACGGCATGGCCGGTATGGGCGTTGGCATGGGCGCGGGCATGGGCATGGGTCAGATGTTCACCCAGGCCTTTGGCGGCGCGCAGCAGGCTGCTCCTGCGGCTCCCGCTGCACCGGCCGCTGCGACGGCAGCCTGCACGGCCTGCGGCCAGCCCATTGCGGCAGGCAGCAAGTTCTGCCCCTCCTGCGGCGCCAAGCAGGAAGAAAAGCCCGCTGGCGGCTTCTGCCCCCACTGCGGCGGCAAGGTCGAGGCAGGCAGCAAGTTCTGCCCCTCCTGCGGCAATAAGCTGGCGTAATGAAAAATCAACTGACCGGCTGGGCTTCGGACTGCGGTAGCCCTTCGGGCTGTCCTCGTCCTCGGTGCTGCGCACCCTTAAGCTGGTTTGCGGGGAAAGTGCTGCGGCACAAGGGTTAGGTGCTCCGCCCCTATAACCCCGGCAGGAGGCAGTGCCTCCTGCACCTCCACTTTTTTGACACTCTGACCGGCTGCGCTTAGGCGCGGTCGGTTTTTCTATGGAAAGCTTTCCTGATGGGGTTGCACCGCCTGTATGCTTTCGGCACTCGTGCCGCAGGCTCCCCTTTCCCAAAACAAAAGAACGCCGGCTCCGCAGTCAAAATTCCTTCTCTGTTTGCGGAAATGCTTGCTTTTTCCTTGAGAGAATGGTAAGATAACATGTACATTCGCTAAGGAGGGAACCCTGATGACCGCTATGCAGTGGATCGTAGGCATTTTGCTTTTGATATCCGCCCTGATCTTGGTCGTTTCTGTTTTGCTGCAGAGCAGCGAAAGCAGCGGCATCGGCGCCGTGAGCGGCGCTGCCGAGACCTTTTTTGGGAAGAATAAGGCCAAGGGCATGGAAGCGAAGCTGGCGCTGGTGACGAAGATTTGCGCTGGTGTGTTCGTCGCGCTTTCCATCGTTCTGATGTTCTTGGGCTGAAAAAACAAAAGACCTGTCAAACCGCCGTTTCGAAAGAGACGGCGGTTTTGCTGTTTTCCTCTTTTTCCGTCAAGCGTCCCCGGACGGGCTGCCAAGGAAGGCGCGCCCGCCTCCATTTGACACCGCCTGTCTTTTTTGATACACTGACCCATGCAGAAAAGAGCGGAAAATCGGGGCTTTTGCCGTTTCCCGCCCAACCCGTCCGCCCGGCG
Organism: Clostridiales bacterium; assembly: GCA_004556545.1. Taxonomy (GTDB): domain Bacteria; phylum Bacillota; class Clostridia; order Christensenellales; family Aristaeellaceae; genus Limiplasma. Next base: position 6,016 of record SFGO01000115.1, on the reverse strand, counting down.
GACGGCTCGAAAGGAGTCCCGGAAATGTCTTTGGATGTAATCGTTAACGAGCGGGAATGGCGGAAGGAGCACCGGCCCGGTCTCTGGCTGCTGGTTTCGGCAGCGGTGATCTATGCCGCTTCGCTGTTTTTGTACCGCTATGAGATGCAGTTTGCACTGACCGATCTGGCGGTACACGCCGGTATTGCGGCGGATTTTGATTTTACCGACCTGCATTCCATCACCAGCCGTCTGGCTTACCCGCTCTGGCACCTGATGACCTCCTGCGTCTATCAGCTGGGGCTTCCCATCGAATGGGCCGCGCCTGTCATTTGCAGCCTGTGCAAGACCCTGACCTTTCTGCTGACCCAGCGGGTGCTGGTGGGTCTGTGTCAGGGCAAAGTGAAGGAAAACGCCCTGACGCTGGCCGCGGTTCTGGTCAACGTGGTAACGGCGGTATGTATTCCCGGAGTCAACGACCGGGTATACCGGGGCATCGGCTCCCCCAACGTGTGGCATAATCCCACCCAGCAGGCGGTGCTGGTCTCCGCGCTGATGGTGCTGCCGCTTCTGTGCCGCTGCTGGTATGAATTCGAGTGCCGCTACCCGAAGGAGGGCGAGAAGACCATGCTCCCCTGGGGCGAGGTCGTTCTTCTGGCGGTCTTCCTGATGGGCAGTCTGGCCTGCAAGCCTACCTTTATGCAGGCGCTGCTTCCGGCGGCTTTTGTGATGTTTCTGGCAGAGCTGTGCCGCCGTCCACGCTGCTGGCGCTATTTTGGGCAGATCGTGCTGGCGTTTCTGCCGGCGGTGGCGTATTTCCTGCTGCAATATTTGTATTACACCGGCGTGGTGGTGGAGTTTACCAGCGGCGTGGAGTTCGGCGTAACGCTGGAAAGCTTCCTGAGCATGCTCAGATCCACGGTGATGATGTCTCTCTTCCCGCTGTATGCGGTTTTCTGCTGCTATAAAAAGGGAATGTTCAAGGACCGCATGCTGGTGCTGGCCCTTTTGATGGTGTTCTTCAGCCTGCTGGAAGGCATGACCTTCCGGGAGACGGGTCTGCGGGAGGGGCACGGCAACTTCACTTGGGCCGCCAATTCCAGCTCCTTCATCCTCTGGGTGACGATGACGGGCATCTTCCTGCGGGAGTTCGTTTCCGGGCTGAAGGCCAAAACCCTGTCGGCGGGCCGCAAAGCCGCCTATGCCGTGGGCTTTGCGCTGGCGGGCTGGCATCTGGCCTCGGGCGTTTATTATCTTTACTTCCTGCTGAACACAGGGAACGCCTTTTGATCGTCCCCATGCTTCCTGAAAGAAGGGCTTTTTGTGGAAAAACAAAAAAATAAGTCCCGGCAGGAAATCGCCGTATGGCTCTGCGCCGCCTCCATGGTGCTGTATACGGTCTGGCTGCTGGTTCCGGCCATTCAGACCACGGGCCGGGCCATGACCGGCTGCGCGGCAGTGGCTCTATTCGCGCTGGGCGTACTGCTGGACTGGGAATATTTTCGGGCGCACTGGGCTTTGCTGGTCGGTCAGGCGCTCTGCGCGGCCTGCGCGCCGCTGATCCTGTATTTTTTCCTGAACCGGGGCGGCACGGGGCTCACCGGGTTTTACGTGCAGAACGCCATGCTCTGGTTCCCGCTGATTTACCTGTCCTACAGCCGGGGCAAAAACGATTCCCGGCTGTGGCAATATTGGAAATGGGCGCTGCTTGGCGCAATGGCGCTGACCACCCTGACCACCATCGGCTGGCTGATCGAGGGCATGCTCCGGGACGGCAGAATTTACGCCTACTCCCGCTCGCTGGGCTATGCGGAGCCGGGCCGGGAAGCCTATCTGAAGGAGTTGATGCTGCGCAACATCGGCGGATATGATTTCATCTATGCCACGGTGGTTTCTCTCCCCTTTACCTGCGTGGGCATTTCGGAAAACCGCGGCTGGAAACGGGCGGGCTTTACAGCGTTTCTGCTGGCGCAGGCGCTGATGGTCATGCTGAGTCAGTATACCTACGCCATGGTTTTCACTGCGGCGCTTCTGGCCGTGGAGCTGCTGGCCCTACTGCTTCGGAAGATTGCGAAACTGAAAACAGGCCCGTCGCTGCTGTGGGCGATGGTTCCGTTCGTGCTGGTCTTTTTGTTCCGCGTCCCGCTGGTAAACGCGGCTGCGTCCTTCTGCGACGCAAAAGGGCTGACCAGCGTTTCTCACAGCCTGCACCAGCTTCTAACCGCGCTGGAGGGCGGCGCGCTGGAGGGGGAAAACCGTCTGGTGCATTATCAGACAGCCTGGAGCGGCTTCTGTGCTTCGCCGCTTCTCGGCTCTCTGCTGGGCGGCGCAAAGCGACTGAGCCAGCACAGCGAGGCGCTGGATCTGCTCTCCGGCTTAGGCGTACTCGGCACGGCGGTCTTTCTGGCCATGCAAGCGCTGATGCTCCGGGGCGGGCTGCGGGGTCTGCGGCAAAGCTCCTGCCGTGCGCAGGTCTGGGCGGCGGGCTGCGTCTTTCTGGCCGTCGCCGCGCTGGGGACGGTGTTCTACAGCCGGGATATTTTTCTGGTGCTGGCAGGCGGCCTAGCCGGGATTCTTTCTTCCAAAGAGCATTAGAGGACTACCGGGTCATTCGGCGGCGTTAAGAGGCTGCCGAATGGCCCGGTATTGCTTTTACGAAAGTCTTCCCTTGAGTGCTGTTTTTTGGGGGGTAGCAGCAGGGCGCTGCATTCTATAGCAGCTTTTGTTCTTTTGAGACAATGCCTTTGGGCTGCGTTTCCATTTTCAAAACAGCTCGTTTCTTTTCCTTCGTCAAAGGAATGTCCGCTTTTCATACCCTTCTCCCCGCCGCATACCCTTTGAGGAGGAGGGATGCTTTATGTTAACGGCCTTTATGCTATGGATCATCCGGGACTGTCTGTTCTTACTTGGCTACATTTCGGGGCGGCAAAGCTTTCCCAAGCCGCTGAGTCCGGAGGAAGAGCGCGACGCGCTTCTAAAGATGCGGGAAGGCGACGAAAATGCCCGGCAGCAGCTGATCGAACACAACATGCGGCTCATCGTCCATGTGGCCCGGAAATACAAAATCCCCGGCTGCACCTTCGACGATCTGATCTCCATCGGCTCCATCGGGCTCATCAAGGCCGTGCGCAGCTATGACATGAACGCGGGCACCTCGCTGTCCACCTACGCGGCGCGGTGCATTGAAAATGAAATTCTCATGTGCCTGCGGCAGAGCCGGAAGCAGCAGGGGGACGTCAGTCTGGAAGAACCGTTAGGCACCGACCGAGACGGGAACGCCGTATCCTTTGCCGATTTGCTGGGCACCTCGCCGGATCTGGTGGAGGAAGAAGTGCGCCGCCGCATTACGCTGTCCGGCGTCAAACAAGCCCTGCCCGCCCTGCCTGCCCGGGAGCGTCTGGTGCTCAGCCTGCGCTACGGCCTGAAGGACGGCGCCGTCCATCCTCAGCACGAGATTGCCAAAATGCTGGGGATTTCGAGGTCGTATGTATTGCGTGGCGCTTATTGGAAACGATGACCCTTTAAGAAAGTTCCGCCAACTCACGAAAGCGGAATTTGATGATGATCTGTTTGTCCTGAGTCAGCTCCACTCGTTCGATCAGGCTGACCAGTAACGGACGGCTACTGTAGGCCGAGGCCAGATACTGCCGCACCAGCTCTTTTGCCCGGTCCTCTGTAGGGGCTGGGCTTTCCTTCTGTGCTTCCAGCTGTTTCAGCTTTTCTTCCAGCATCAGCCGGTCTGTCTTGATCCTCTTATAGACGCGCTGAAAATCTGCTTCCGATAGCAGGCCGCTCAACCGGTCCATGTACATCTGCTCCAGGTGGGCGGTCAGGCTCTCGATCTTGCTTTGCAGGGTCTGTATCTCCGCTTCATCGTCGTCCTCCTTCCGGGCGTTCTCTACTGCCGCGGCGGCAATAGGCTGCAGTCTGTCCGGGCTAAGAAACGCTTGGCACACTTCCTTTACCTTGGCGATGACCGCTTCCGTTACCGTCTGTTCTTTGATAGAGTGGCAAGTACACAGCCCCGCCTTGGTAAACCGCTGATAAGTACGGCAAACGAAGAACAGCCTTTCTTCCCCGGCAGCATTGGGGCGATTCATCACCGCCATGGGATAACCGCATTCGTGGCAGTAGATCAACCCTTTCAGCAGGAAATCATAGGTACGGCTGCGGGTATGCTTGCGGCTGTTCACCATCAGCTGTACTTTCTGAAACGTTTCCTCATCCACCAGCGGTTCGTGGGTGTTTTTGACCACGACCCAGTTTTCGGGGGCCTGCATGAGACATTTTTTGGACTTATAACTGATTTTTACCGTCCGCCCCTGCACCATGTGGCCTATGTAAGTTTCGTTACGCAGCATCTCCGAAATTCGTTCCGATGACCACAGCCCGGAGTATGCTCCCTTGATGCCAAGCGTCAGACCAGCGTAAGCGGCAGGCGTGGGAATATGCTCTTCGTTCAATCGGACGGCGATCTGCCGACAGCTGACGCCTTCCAGCGCCATCGCGAAGATTCGCCGCACAATAGGGGCCGCTTCTTCATCGATGACGATTTTGTTTTTCTCCGTAGGGTGCATCTTGTAGCCATACATGGGCTTACCGCCGATAAACTGTCCCTTGCGCTGTTTATCCCGCTTCACGGACTTGATCTTCTTGGAAATATCCTTGGCGTACATATCGTTCATAATGGCCCGGAACGGGGTAATATCGTTGGCGGTAGACTCCACGCCGGTGTCGATGCCGTCCAGCAGAGAGATGTAGCGCACCCGCTTTTCCGGGAAATACCGCTCCATGTAGTGGCCGGTCATGATGTAATCCCGCCCCAGACGCGATAGGTCCTTGGTGACGACCATGTTGACCTTTTTGGCCTCGATGTCTTCGATCATCCGCCGGAAGGCCGGCCGATCGAAGCTGGTGCCGCTGAACCCATCGTCGATATAGGTGTCGAAAACGGACAGCCGATGCTGCCGGGCAAACTCATTCAGCAGCGATTGCTGGTTGGTAACACTTTGAGAGGGGCCTTCGCTTTCATCCTCCTTTGACAGCCGAATGTACAGGGCTACATGATAATCCATGGGGTTGCTTATTTCCAAGAACATGCTTTCCTCCTTGAAATAAGCGGCCATTCATCGTGCACAGTTTACCGCAGGTCTCTTTTCCAGCGCAAGGATATGGGCAAGATAAAGCCGAAAGGCTTCCTCCAACAGTTGGGCAAGGCTCTCAGCGGCCACAGCATATTCGCAATGAACCACGGGCGCTTCATATTTTTTCATGGTATCCCACCTCCTTAATGGAGCGTATGTCCGGAGGGGCGGTTTATTTCCTGACGAGGAGAAAAAACATGTCCCACGACAGGGCTTTTTCCACGCGACTGCATGGATAGCGATTTGACATTGACAAACTTTGTTTTTCTGACAATGCCAGAATTTTCTTTCACCGTATTTGCCATGCATCCCCGGCAGGGGAACGTTACAGGCTGCATCTGGCAGTGCATCATAGTCCCGCCTGTACCGCCGTCCCCCGGACAAACGCATACCGCAGGAACTCCCCCTCAAGTCAGTGGGAGGCCGTAGAAGAAGTCTCATTATCCCCGTGGGGCATCGTCGCGCCCTGCTCGCCACGGCAGGGTCAGCAGGGTACGGTTTCTCGCTCTGGCCATGCCGTCCTCGCGCCGTCCTGCTCGCCGCTCCGCCCCACGGTGGATTGTACCTGTAACGATGTATATGCGATTATCAAGTTGCATGAAAAAGCCAAAAGACTCTTTCACTACTCGTGACAGATTTTGCAGCAACTGGGGACAGGCTCAAAAAATATTTTTCAAATAGCGCTCTAGGTTGTGTCTACACGAGTTAAGTGGTATAATGGCACTATCACAACGAAGAGGGTGTCATCATGGAGAAATCACAGCATCGGCATGATATCAGCGACAAAGCATGGACCATTTTAGAGCCAATGCTGCCGGGACAGCGAGGGCAATGGGGCGGCATCGCGGAGGACAACCGCAGATTTATCAACGGAGTGTTCTGGATTCTTCGCA
>SFGO01000016.1 GCA_004556545.1 Clostridiales bacterium | reverse complement strand
TTGCCATCCACAAGTGGCAACCTTTCTTCCGCTCCCTGCTTTTCTCATGCTTGAAGCCCCACTGCTATATTGCAATGGGACTTCTTTGACACTCTGAGCTGCGAATCACTTCGCAGCTTTTTTGGATTAGATTAAAGGATATATTTCATTCCACCGTCCGGGTGGCGATCACGTCCACGCCGGTGCCGCACACGTCGGGACAGATCACATCGCCCATGCGGACGGGAGCGTTCAGCTCCAGATTGCCCAGCGCCGCCATACAGTCGAAAATCTTCTCTTTGGGAATCGGGGTGCGGGTCTTGGCGCTGACGGGCGTTTTCCGATTTTGCAGGGGAACGGCGGCCGTCACCATGCGGGTGGGCGCGGTGCACTCCTGCTTGGCATAGGTTTCGCCGCGCTTGCAGCTGTTGCCGCTGACCGATACCACCTGTCCGTTTTCCAGCACGACCTGCAGCCGGCAGCCCACCGGGCAGTTAATGCAAGTAATCTGCTGTTCCATGATTCTTCCTCCTTATTCCTTCACGATGGAAACGGTCACGTCCGCGCCGGACAGGCCCTTGACCACTTCCGGCTTCAGAATCAGCTCGGCCATTTCACCGGGAGTCAGAATGCGCTTTTTCTGCTTGATCAGTTCCTTTTCGCCGTCCATGACGCGGATATAGGCGTTCTCATAAACGCCGGAGGGCCGGAACATGATCTGCACGTTTTCCGCATCCCCATCGGGGATCAGCAGCTTCTGCGGCACAACGCCGCGAACGCCGTCGCCGTCCTTGACGGAAGCATACGTGCCCACGCGCTTTTTGCCCTGAACATACTCCGCAGCCGCCTTTCCGGCCTTGAAGCTCTCGGCGCTGACGAAGTCCACCAGATCGTGAACATGCAGCACGTTGCCGCAGGCAAAAATGCCTTCTTTGCTGGTTTGCAGGGTGTCGTCCACCACCGCGCCGGAGGTCAGGTTGCTCATTTCTACGTCGGCCTGACGGGTCAGCTCGTTTTCCGGCAGCAGACCCACGGACAGAAGCAGCGTATCGCAGTCGAAGTGCTGCTCGGTGCCGGGGATGGGCTGACGCTTCGCGTCCACTTCCGCCACCGTCACGCCGGTCAGGCGTTCCTTGCCCTGAATATCGATCACCGTATGGCTCAGAAGCAGCGGAATGTCATAGTCATGCAGGCACTGAACAATATTGCGGTTCAGGCCGCTGGAGTAAGGCATCAGTTCCACGCAGGCCAGCACCTTGGCGCCCTGCAGGGTCATGCGGCGGGCCATGATCAGGCCGATATCGCCGCTGCCCAGAATGACCACCCGTTTGCCGGGCATATAGCCTTCCAGATTGACGAACTTCTGCGCCGTACCGGCGGAATAAATACCGGCGCAGCGCGTACCGGGCGTTGCCAGCGCGCCCCGGGGACGTTCCCGGCAGCCCATAGCCAGAATCAGCGCGCCTGCTTCGAAGAGCTGAATGCCCTTTTCCTTGCTGATGGCGGTCACGAAGCGGTTTTCATCAATGGACAGAACGGTGGTTCCGCAGCGGACTTCAATCCCCAGTTCCTTTACCTTGTCGATGTCCCGCTGGGCGTATTCCGGGCCGGTCAGTTCTTCCTTGAAACGGTGCAGGCCGAAGCCGTTATGGATGCACTGGCGAAGGATGCCGCCCATGTTGGCTTCCCGCTCCAGCACCAGAATATTGTCAACGCCCGCCTCTTTGGCGGCGATTGCGGCAGCCATTCCCGCAGGGCCCGCGCCCACGACGAGCACGTCTACCTTTTCCACCTGATTTTTCAGTTTCTGACTCAGCATGTTATCTGTCCCCCTTCATGGCCTGTGCGACGGTGCCCACCAGCAGACGGCTCTCGCCGCCGCATTTGGTGATTTCGGTGGGATCGAGCCGCAGCTCTTCGGAGAGAATTTCCAGCACTCTGGGGCTGCAGAAGCCGCCCTGGCAGCGGCCCATGCCCGCACGGGTACGGCGTTTGACGCCGTCGATGGTGGTCGCGCCCACCGGACGGCGGATGGCGGCGCGAATCTCGGCCTCCGTCACCTGTTCGCAGCGGCACACCAGCGCGCCGTATTCGGGGTTCTTCTTCACGATTTCAGCCCGTTCTTCCAGCGTCATGGCATAGAAGGGCTTTTCCCGCTTGGGAGCGGGCTTCCATTCCTTCTTTTCGGTCAGGCCGTTTTCTTCGGCAATCTGACCCGCCAGCATCCTGGCGATGGCGGGCGCGGCGCTCAGGCCGGGGCTTTCGATGCCGACGGTTTCATACGCGCCGGGAACGCCTTCCACAGCGCCGATGATAAAGTCGCCGTTTTCCTCGTGAGCGCGAATGCCCGCGAAGGTGGTAATCACCGTGCGCAAATTCATCGCAGGCCAAGTCAGGCGGGATTTTTCATTGACCATCTTCAGCGCCCGGGCCGTGGTGGACACGTCCTCCGTGTCCGGCACATCCTCGGCGCTGGGGCCCAGCAGGGTATTGCCGTGAACCGTGGGGCTCACCAGCACGCCCTTGCCCATGGCGGTGGGGCACTGGAACATGGTATGTTCAAACAGAAGGGGCAGCTGATGATCCAGCAGATAATACTCCCCCTTGCGGGCGATGATGTTCAGCTTCTTTTCGGACAGCTGATTGTGCAGCTCGGCGGAATGAACGCCGGCGCAGTTCACAATCAGGTCGGCCTCGAATACGCCCTGATTGGTGATCAGACGGAAGCCCTTGCCGGCCTTTTCGATCTTCTCCACCCGGGTATTCATGCGGAATTCCGCGCCGTTCACCGCCGCGTGATCCGCCAGCGCACAGGTCAGCTCGTAGGGGCTGGTCAGGCCGCTCATGGGCTCCAGCAGGGCGCAGACCACCTCGGGATTGGTGTTGGGCTCCAGCTGAAGGATTTCATCCCTTTCGATGATCCGCTGGGCCTCTACGCCGTTTTTCACGCCCTGCTCATACAGGGTCTGGATGGTTCTGCGCTCTTCCTCGCTGAAGGCCAGCACCATGGCCCCGGGACGGCTGTAGGGCGCGTCCACCTCCGCGCACAGGGCCGGATATATCACGGAGCCCTCCACATTCAGCCTGGCCTTCAGGGAACCGGGTGCGGCGTCAAAGCCCGCGTGAACGATGCCGCTGTTGGCCTTGCTGGCTCCGTGGGCTACATCCTCTCCGCCCTCCAGCACGGTAACGGCGGCCTCATAGCGGGACAACAGCCGGGCAACCGCGCAGCCTACTACGCCGCCGCCAATAACGATGATCTGCTTGTCCAAAACGAACCCTCCAACTTCTGTTCGGCGCGACTCTGCGCGCTCTCTAAATTCTGCTTCTCTATCATAACACGAAATGGACAAAAATGACATACGGGGAGGTCGTTAAATTATTGACAAAATTCAAAACTTTTGCTTCCGCAGCTGTTTTCGGTTGAACAAAAACGAGGCGCATCCTGCGATACGCCCCGCTTGCGAACCGTTCTTCGTCAGTCCTCATCCCAAACGTTGGGAAGATAAATCTCCTCCTCCAGTCTCCAACGGATGTCGTCGCCATCATGCGGGACCAGCCACAGTCCCGTGTCCAGCACCTCCTGAGGTATTTCTCCTACCCCAAATAGCAGATACCAAAGATGATATTCCGTCCCCGTCTCCGTTTCCCGTGTCCAGAAATGCCCCTCGGTAGAGCAGTAAAACCCGTCTTCCAGCAATCGGAACGACGAAATTCCCTTGGAAACCAGTGAAAACGTGTCATGCTCCCTGCTTTTTGCCTGTTCCTGATCGTCGAACTGCAAATCCAGTACAATATAGGGAGCGGTATGAATGTTCCGTACCTCCATCACCCGCGCCAGATAGCCATTTTTCTCCATAACGAACAGTGGCCGAGCCGTCTTGAGATCAAGCGCCAGTTTCGGGATCTGATCCTTTCCGGTTAAAACCCGCCGGTCGGAAGGAGTGCGTTCCTTCCGGATTTTGCCCGTTGCGATATAGTAATCCAGCGCGCCGCGCTGAGGATCTTCTTCCAGCAGGCTGTCCGGCAGAACCAGGTGATCACCGATCACGGCTATTTTTCCTTCTGAGATGGCTGCACTCATGCGTTGCTGCTGCCGGGCGTATGCTTTTTCGCCGGAAGCCAGACATTCCTCCCGGTAAACCGGCGCTTCAAAGCGATACAGCTCCCAACGAATCCCCCAGTAAGATTCTATTTCTCCGCCCTCACCTACGGGCAGATACCACTGATAGAACTCGCAGCTTTCCTCCACCGTTTCCCCAGGCAGAAGGAAGGTGCCTTCAGAGGTACAGCCATTCTGTTCTTCATGCCGCTGCGGGCTGGAAGCCGCCATATGGGCGTCGGCCATAGGGTCTGGCACCGGCTCCCAGACGATCAGGCCCGGCGTATCCTCCGTATTGGTCAGGGTCACGGTATATGTCATGGTATGTTCCGTTGCGGTCAGTTTCCATAAGAAATCCGCCTCCGTCACTTTCCCGGCCAGCTCATAGACCTGTCCCGTCGTCTCCTCCGGGTCTCCCGTTTCGAAAGTTTCCACCGGCGCAGTCAAACTGGTCTCCGCAGGCGCCGGCGCCAGGATCGCTGCGGTTTCTTCCTGTTGTGCCAGCGGATAAATCGTTTTATCCTTCATGGGCCTGTTCGTCAGCGTCAGGACCGCAAAACAAAGAACGATAACCAACGCCGCTCCTATAGCAAGGGCCCCCCTGCTTTTGATAGGAGACCGCGTTTCCCCTTTCTTCGCGTTCAGCAGCGCGTACCGCAGCTTTCGTTCCGTTTCCGGTCTTACAGTGAATTTCTCCTTCTGAGCACGGCAGAAGATTTCCCGGTCAAAGGCTTTCATTTTCATCATCCTCCACCTCCTGTAATCGTTGTTTCAGCATTTCTCTGCCCCGTTTCAGCCGCATGGAAACCGTTGGACGGGTCAGGCGAAGGATCGAAGCAATTTCGAGGGTGGAAAAGCCCTCATAGTAATAAAGAATCAGCACCTGACCGTAGAGCGGCGGCAGTTCCGTTATCTCGGTATACAGGCTTCCTTCACTTTGCAGCGCCGTTTCTTCCGGTAAAAATTCCTGCGGCGTTTCCCGCTTGCCCCGGCGAAGCAGATCATAGCAGCAGCGCGCGGTGATTTTCATGGCCCATGGACGCAGCTTTTCTTTTTCCCGCAAGGCGGCGCCTTTCCGAAGTGCATGCTCCATGGCGGTTGATACTGCGTCCTCCGCGTCATGGCTGTTATGAACGATGCTCAGGGCCAGCCGAAGCAGGTTGACCCGAAGCTCCCACAACGTCTCCCCCATTCGCTCCTGTTCCATCGTCTTCCCCCCGTCCTGTCATGACATGTATAGGACGCGCTGCAAACCCAAAATGTAACAAACCATGATCAAAAAATTTTTTCGGCATGAAAAGGCCTTTTCCAGTCGTTTCCATCACGGAAAAGGTCATTCGATTCGGAAGGAGTTTTTCCCTGTGAAAAGACGTTTTTTACTGGTTCTGTTTGTTCTTTTCGTTCTTACGGCGTATACCGGCCATGCCGAGGAAGGCTTCTATATATTACAATCCTTACGGAGGACGCTGCTACCACCTCCGTCCCGACTGTGCTTCCATAAAAGAAGAATGGCAGGCCAAAATGGAGCATTTTCCGCCGGAAAGGCTCTCCGAAGAGCCATACAGTTCGCTGGAACGCTGCCAACCTTGCTTCGATCCCCCAATGGAAACCGTTGTGCCGTATGTTCCATATGCTTCCCCCTATGATACCGCCGATCCAGATACACGTCTGGACACGGAAGGCTGCTACCGGGCCGGTGAAGCTCTGACGCCTGGTTTATACTGTGTTACGCCAGGTTCAGGCTGCGACGGTATGCTGGAGATCACCGCGCCCTCCGCCGTTTTCCGCTACGAATTGAGCGATATGACCGGCTGTTCTTTTTATCTGGGAGAAAACATGTCCGTCTTCCTGCCGGAAAACGCCGTGCTGACCTGTCTGGAACCGAAGTCTCTTTTTCAAAGCATGGATGCCGTAGCGGTCGACCACGAACGTTATTTCACTTTCTGGCAGCTTCCCTGTTTTTCCTATCGCGTCTGGTCCCAGGAGGGCAAGCAGGCCTATTATATACTCTCCGGCATCGACGCTGAAACCGGCCTAAAGCCGCCCGTCCGGGTAGATCTGAAAGAGGGACAGGTGGAATTGCTGGAGCTGGAAAACAGCGCCAACACTTTCGTTGAGCTGGTAAATTGTATCGTCCAGCCTTCGGAATCACATGAAGGATGAGCGGCTTTTCCGTATAAAGGCAGTCTCTTTTTCCTTTCTATCGTTTGATCGGAACGCCTTTCTTTCTTCTTTCTCCTTCACATTCAAAAGCGCCTCCGCGACGTGCAACGTTACGGAGGCGTTTTGCTAGCATTTGATCTCATACCGGATTTCTTTCATCACCAGATCGGTATTCCGCTTTCGGTAAGTCTTCTCGGCAGTCCGGATGCCGCCGCATTTTTCCGCCACCCGGCGGGAGGCGGCATTTTCAGCGCTGACCCAAATGGTGGCTTTTTCCGCCCCCTGACGGCGGGCGTATTCGATCATGCCCTGCGCCATTTCCGTGGCATAGCCCTGCTTCCAAAAGTCCGGATGAACGCAGTAAGCCAGATCGTAAGTTTTTCCTTCTTCCAAAGGCAGAAAACTGCAAGTGCCGACGCGCTGCTCCGGGCGTTCTTTCATTGTGGGGATCAGGTAACAGCATTCCTCATCGTCGCCCAGTTTTTCCAGTTCCCGAATGTATTCCGGGTCAGGTTCCAGCATAGGCTCGTCCGGCAGGTACTTTCCCACCTCCGGGTCATTCCAGATGCGGAACGCCCACAGAGCATCCTCTTTGGTAAAACCGCGCAATAGCAGACGCGGCGTTTCAATCGGAGGTATTTTCATCGTTCGTTCCCGTTCCTTCCCAGATGATTCGGGCGGCTTCGTATGCCAGATACAGCCCCGCCACGGAGGGAACAAAGCTGACGGAGCCGGGCGCGACCCGGCCGGTAGCCTTGGTTTCGGCATTTTCTTCAGGAGAGGGAGCCGGAATTTTCGCTTTTTCCAGCGAATAGACGCAGCGCAGCGCCGGAACGCCCCGTTTGCGCAGCTGCTGCCGCATCACCCGGCACAGGCGGCAGTCCTTGGTTTCATACAGGTCGCCGATACGGATCTGCGTGGGATCCAGCCGATTGCCCATGCCCATGCAGCTGACCAGCGGAATTCCGCGCTGATAACAGGTTTCCGCCAGATGCAGCTTTGCCGTCACCGTATCGATTGCGTCCAGCACCACCGTGCAGTCCTCCGGGAGCTCCACCGGGTTTTCCGGCAGATAGAAAGCGTTGACTGCCATTATTTTCATTCCCGGAGCGGCGTCCCGAAGTCTTGCCGCTACCACGTCCGTTTTCAGCTGCCCCACGGTGCTTTCCAGTGCGGGCAGCTGCCGGTTCAGATTGGACGGCGCCACGGTATCGTTATCCACGATGGTCAGATGGCCGACACCCAGCCGGGCCAGCGCCTCCGCCGCATAGCTGCCTACGCCGCCCAGCCCGAGCAGCAGCACGTGAGCGTCCTGGAGCCGCTCCATCTGCTCTTTATTCAAAAGCAGCGCCGTTCGTTTCAGCCGTTCCTGCGCGATATCCACTGCTTATCCCTCCACCCGGATCAGGCTTTCCACCTGTGCGATGGCCGGGTCGATTTCCCGAACCGCCTGCTGCATGTCCTTTTCATAGGCCCGATGGGTAATAAATACCATAGGAATGCGCCCGTTCCGCTTTTCGCCCTTTTGCTGCATGGCGGCAATGCTGACCCCGTGGTCGGCAAAGGTAGCCGCCACCCGGCTCAGAACGCCGGGGGCGTCGATGGCCATGGTGCGCACATAGAAGGCGCAGCGCCAGTCGTCATTTTTCTGCAGCCCGTCGGCATTGGCCGGGTCGGTAATAAAGGTCGGGTAGCGATGCACGGGTGTGGAAGAGGCCCGCAGCAGATCGCTGACAATGGCGCTGGCGGTGGGCATATCGCCCGCACCCCGGCCCATGAACATCATTTCTCCGCAGGCATGGCCCTGCAGATAGACCGCGTTGAAAGCATCGGAGACATTCGCCATCGGGTGATTGTTGGGGATAAAGGTGGGATTGACGTGGGCTTCCACCCGCATGCCGTCCCGCTTGGCAATCGCCAGCAGCTTGAGCGTATAGCCCAGCTCCTGACCGCAGCGGATGTCCTCCTGCGTGATATGCGTAATGCCCTCTACATGGATAAAGTCAAAGGGCACATGTCCGTGAAACGCCAGACTGGCCAGAATGCTCAGCTTGTAGGCCGCGTCATACCCCTCCACATCGGTGGAGGGATCCGGCTCCGCCAGCCCCAGCCGCTGCGCGTCCCGAAGCACGTCTTGATATTCCAGTCCTTCCCGGCTCATGCGGGAAAGGATATAGTTGGTGGTGCCGTTCATGATGCCGTACAGATAGTTGATTCGATTGGCCTGCAGGCTTTCCTCCATGGTATGGATGATGGGGATCGCGCCGCACACCGCCGCTTCGTAATACAGCCCTGCGCCACTTTCCCGGGCCGCCTGCTGCCATTCGTGCCAGTGCAGGGCGAACGCCACCTTGTTGGCCGTGATGAGCGTCTTGCCCTTTTGCAGCGCCGCCAGATCCCATTGGAACGCGGGCTGTTCGCCGCCCAGGAATTCCAGAATGATCGAAATTTCCGGGTCGTTCAGCAGATCGTCCACCTTGTCGGTCAGCACGCCCTCCGGCAGATCGATCTCCCGCTTCTTATGCACGTCCCGCACCAGCGCCCGCTTCACTTCGAAACGGAGCCCTGTACGGTGGGTAAGTTCCTTTGAAAAGCCGTTGAGCAGCTTCCACACGCCGCTGCCCACGTTGCCGCAGCCGAAAAATCCGATCTTGACCGTCGGTTCCATCCTTTTGTTTCTCCTCTCGTCAGCGGTTGCGCTCATACAGGAGCCGAAGCCCCTTCAGCGTCAGAATTCCGTCCAGTTTATCGATGATGCCGCCTTCCTCCGCCACGATCACCGCCATGCCGCCGGTGGCCACCACCAGCGCATCCGGCGCGTGCAGCTCCTCCCGGAACTTGCGCACCAGATACTCGATCTGCCCGATGAAGCCGTTAATCACGCCGGACTGAAGATTCGTCA
Source organism: Clostridiales bacterium (assembly GCA_004556545.1). GTDB lineage: Bacteria > Bacillota > Clostridia > Christensenellales > Aristaeellaceae > Limiplasma. The sequence goes on along the minus strand of SFGO01000016.1, from coordinate 41,836 downwards.
CCGTAGTGCGGGAAATCACGTGCTCCGGGCGCACCAATTCAAACCGGGGCAGCTTGGCCGTGCCGCGCACCAGCGCGTCGCTGGTCAGCTTCAGGCCGGGGCAGATGCAGCCGCCCAGAAAGGAGCCTTCTTCATCAATGGCCCCAAAGGTGGTGGCGGTGCCGAAATCAATAAAGATGCTGGGCCCGCCATACTCCGCCTGCACGGCCACGGCGTTGGCAATCCGGTCGCTGCCCAACTCCCGGGGGTTTTCATATTTCAGGTTGATCCCCGTTTTGATGCCGGGCGCTACCATCATGGGCGATTGACCGAAATAATTCTTGCACATATGCTCCAGCGTGAAATTGATGGTAGGCACCACGCTGGACATCACAATGCCCTCGATATCGTTCCGGCCAAGCCCTTCCCGCTCCAGCAGTCCAGAAAGAAGAAAGCCGTATTCATCGCTGGTGCTGGTGCCGGAAGTGGAAAGCCGCCAGTACTGCTTCATTTCCGGGCCGTCGAACAGGGCGGTCTTGATATTGGTATTGCCAACGTCCATGGTTAAGATCATGCTTGTTTCCTTCCTTTACGCTTGGTTACGGCGTCCACCGCCACCTTGATCATGGGCACCAGAACAGCGGCTACGATGGCCTCGGCAATGCCGTTGGGCAGTCCGACCGCCGCCACCAGCCATGCGCCTGCCTGATCCAGATAATGGGCTTCCGCGCTTCCCACGGAGATCATATTGTTGACCAGCTCCGTCAGCTTCGCGCCGTAAATCAGATACAGCGTTCCCAGTACCAGAACGGTGTTGAGCGCCGCGCCGACCGCCGCCGCAATGCCTGCGGCGAGCTTGTCCCTTAGCTGTCCCTCCCGGAAGAGCTTTTTCAGCAGAAGATACGCCGCATAGGCTCCCAGCGGGAACAGAATGCGCGGCAGAACGCTGATCAGGGGATTGCGGAAGAACAGCGTCAGCCCTACCGCGCCGGACTCCCACGCCCGGATCATGCTGCATACGCCGAACACCAGTCCCACAAAGCCGCCGACCCACCAGCCTTCTACCAGCGCGGCGATCAGCACCGGCACATGTACCGTGGTCACGGCCAGCAGCGGCGGCGGAAGCTGAATCATGCCGATAGGCGTAAACACCAGAAGGGCGGTAATGGCGCTGAGCATGGCGGCGACGATCATCTGACGGATGCGTTCGCTCTGACGGCGGCGGTTTTCCAGAAGGGTTTCCTGTTTCATTTTTCTTTTCCTCCGTTCGAGTTCTGTTGGGATACCCGACGATATTGGGGAACCGTTTTGCCGCTTTTCCGGCGGGCAGTGGCCGGCGCTGACGCTCGGCTCTGCAAGGAAAAGCAACACTGGCATTATATAAGTTTCCGGCGCAGTTGTAAAGGCAAACCCGCACAAATGAGGCAGCGCGGCAACGAGCGGCAACAAGCGCATTTTTCGTCAGCGCCGCTGCCGAACGGCGCGGTGCTGACGGAGAAAATTCGCCGTCATACTCGCCGGGGATCCCGCATAAATTCCAGAGAAGACAGAGGGAGGACAGCCATGAAGCAGCGGAGGGTTCTTCGGAAGGTTCTATGCCTGCTAATGCTGCTGGCAGCCGCTTTGTCCGTGCTTCCGTTTCTGTGCGCCGCCGCCTGGGAAACGGCGGAAAAGGAGAACCTTTCCCCGGCGGAAGCCGCGCGGCGGGCCAACGTTCCCGAAGGCAGCTGGATCTGGATTGATCTTCCCCAGAAAACCCTGACGCTTTATCAGGGAACGACCGTGCTCAGGCGCTATCCCATCGCTTCCGGCGCATGGGAAACCCCTTCGCCCATCGGAACTTTCTATATCACCCATCGTTTTTCCGGAGAGCTTGGCGGCTTCGGCACCCGTTTTCTGGGGCTGAATGTGCCTTGGGGGCAGTTCGGCATTCATGGCACCAACCGTCCCGGAAGCATCGGCTCCAACGCCAGCCACGGCTGCATCCGCATGTTTGTCCGGGATTCGGAGGAGCTTTACGGCAAGGTGGGCAACTGGAGCAAGGTGGTCATTCAAGGCGGGCCCTATGGGCAGCTGGATTCCAGCCTGCGGGCGCTGCGTCCCGGCGACCGAAGCAGCCACGTGGCGGCGGTGCAGCGGCGTTTGATCTCCTTGGGCTACCTGTACGGAAACGCCGACGGCATATACGGTTCCGGCACGGCGGACGCGGTGCGCCGTGCCCGGAAAGCGCTGGGACTGCGCGCGGGCGACGATGTGGACGCGGCCTTTTACCGGGCCATCGGGCTGATTCTGTTTGAATAAAGATCCATCAATATAGAAATGAAAAATACGCTTCCGGAGGAATGAACCATGAACTGGCATGAAACCATCGCATTTCTGACGCACTGTCTTCCCAAGGCGGCGGCCCGGCCGCTGAACGCCCTGCCGGAGGGCAGCCTGCGGGAGATTCGCGTCCGGGCTGGACAGCCGATCCGCCTTTTGACCTGTCAGGGGGAAAAGCTCTGCCTGTGCGAGCCGACGCCCCAGCAGGTCGCCCAGATGGCGGAGGCGCTGTGCGAGCACGCCCTGTACGCCCGGGCAGAGGAGCAGCGCGGCGGATTTGTCACCCTGCGCGGCGGACACCGCATGGGGCTGTGCGGGCGGGTCATCTGTCAGGGGCAGATGGTTCGCGCGCTTCGGGAAATCAGCTCCTTCTGCATCCGCATCGCGGGCCAGTGGCGGGGCGCGGCGGACGGGCTGCTTCCCCATCTGACGGATGAGCATGGCCGCTGCCGTTCCGTTCTGATCGTCGGTCTGCCCGGCATGGGCAAGACCACCCTTCTCCGGGACAGTCTGCGCCGTCTGAGCGAAGCGGGCCGCCGGGTGTGCGTGGTGGATGAGCGCAGCGAGATCGCCGCCATGTGCGACGGACTTCCCCAATTGGAAGTCGGCCCCTGCACCGATGTGCTGGACGGCTGCGGAAAGGAAGCAGGGTTTCGTTGGCTGCTTCGTTCCCTGTCGCCGGAGGTTCTGGCCACGGACGAGCTGAGCAGCCTTTCGGACGCGCAGGCCGTGCTGGAGGCCATTCACAGCGGCGTCAGCGTGCTGGCCACGGTACACGGACGGGAGCTGGACAGCGTCCGCAGCCGAAGCGCGCTGTATCCGCTCGTCCGCAGTCAGGCTTTTGACCGCTACGCCATGCTGGATCCCCGCGAGACGGGAAAACTGGCAGGGGTCTTCGACCGGGATTTTCAGCCCGTGGCTCCCGGGGAGGAAGCGTGATGCTGGGCGCGGCTGGGGCGCTTTTGTGCATGGCGCTGGGCACGGCCTTGGGCGCGGGGCTGAAGGAGCGGCGCTGCGCCCGTCTGCGGCTTCTGGAAAACGAGGTGGAGCTGCTGGCCCGCCTGCGATTGATGATTCTGGAGGAACGGCTGGGGCTTCCCGCATTGCTCCGGGCCTGCGCGGCGGACGGCGGCGAAGGGCTTTTTGCCCGGCGGCTGGAAAAAACAGCCGAGTTTTTGGAAAAGCACCCGCTGGCCGGTCTGCGGGAGGCCTATCGTCAGGCCGTTTCCGCCCTGCCGCTTTCAGCGGAAAAGCCGGAGGAAAAGGCCGTCATGGACGCGCTTTTCGCCCAATTGGGAACGGGCACCGCCGCCATGCGGGAACAGGCGGCGGCCAGCGCCATCCGAAAGCTGCGGCCCCTTTCGGACAAGGCGCGGGAGCAGGCGGAAAAGGGCGGAAAGCTGCTGATGCAGCTGGGGCTGCTCTTCGGGCTGATGGCGGGGATCGCCTTATGGTAAAAAAGAAGGAGGAAAAGCGATGGTTCAGGTGGATCTGCTTTTCAAGCTGGCAGGCTTAGGCGTGGCGGTGGCGGTCATCAGTCAGGTTCTGAACCGGGCGGGCCGGGAAGAATTGGGCACGCTGGTCACGGTGGCGGGGCTGATTATCGGGCTTTTGCTGGTCGTGAACCTGATTTCCGATCTTTTGTCCAGCCTGAAAAGCATCTTTGCGCTGTACTAGCCATGGATTTTCTGCAATGGATGGGGCTGGCGGTCTCTGCCGCAGTCCTCTGTCTGGTGGTTCGGCAGCAGCAGCCACAGCTCGCGTCCCTGTGCGCACTGGCGGCGGGATGTATTCTGCTGCTCGGCGCTCTGGGCAGCGTTTCGTTTCTGCAGGAGGAGCTGCGGAAGCTGACGGCGCTGGCCGGTCTACGGGAGGAAACGCTGACCGTTTTCATGAAGGTGCTGGGCATGAGCTATACCGCCGAGCTGACCGCTCAGACCTGCTCCGATTTAGGAGAAAACAGTCTGGCGCTGAAGGTGCAGCTGCTGGGCAAGCTGAGCGTTTTTACGCTGACCGCGCCCCTGCTTTTGGAGCTTCTGACACTGATTCTGGAGCTGGCCCCATGAGACGACGCTCGCTTTCTTTTGGGGTACTGCTGCTGCTTTTGGGGTTGTTTCCCCTCACTTCCTATGCCGAAGCGCTGGAAAGCGGGCTGCGAGACGTGGTGGGCAAGCTGGATCTCCATGCGCTGGAGCAGGCGGCAGGCACGCTTCCCTTTCTGGAAGGCTCGCCCGGCGATTGGCTTTCTCGATTGGCTTCCGGCAAGACCCTTCTGAACCCGGAGGGCGTTCTCAAGTGGCTTTTTTCGGAAGCGGCGGGGATTTTCCGTCAGACTCTCTGGCGCATGACCCGTCTCTGGATCCCCGCCCTGCTTTCCGCCGTGAGCGAGCAGTTTTTCCCGGAAAACAGCGGTGCAGGCAAAGCGGCCGGTTATATGGGGCTGTTGACCGTCATGGGCTTTCTCTGCGCCGATCTGAAGGACTACGTTCAGCTCTGCGTCCAGTCCGTCGGGGATATGGCCGGATGGATGCAGGCTATTTTTCCCCTGCTGGTCACGCTGCTGGCGGCGGTGGGCGGAACGGCCAGTTCGGCCTTTTACCAACCGGCGGTGATGGCGGCGGCCGGTTCCATGACCACGCTGATCCAGCACGTGACCATGCCCTTTGCCGTAGGCGTGGCGGTCCTGACCATGGCGGGCGGGCTGGGCGACAACGTGCGGCTGAGCCGCCTTTGCCGGCTGGCGCGGCAGATCGCCAACTGGACGCTGGGCTTCGGCTTTACGGTCTTTATCGGCGTGATGTCCGTACAGGGTCTCAGCGCGGCGGCGGTGGACGGCGTCAGCATCCGCACGGCCAAATACGCCATGGACAACTTTATTCCCATCGTAGGCGGCATGTTTGCCGACACGGTCGACACGCTGGTAGGCTGCTCTCTGCTGGTGGAAAACGCCGTAGGCGTGCTGGGACTTCTGGTGCTGCTGCTGAAGCTGCTGACGCCTCTGCTTCGCACGGCGGCGGCTCTGTTCCTGTACCGGGCGGCTTCGGCGGTGCTGCAGCCGGTGGCGGACAGTCCCCTCTGCCGGTGCATCGGAGAATTCGGGGAGGTATTCTCCCTGCTGTTTATCATCGAATTGAGCGTAGGGGCCATGTTCATGCTGCTTTGTGCGGAAATGCTGACCGTAGGAACCATGACGGTCATGCTGAGGTGAGAAAATGAACGCTTTGAACGCTTTCATCCGGCGGATGGCGGTGCTATCGGTGCTGTGGGCCTTTTGCGAAATGCTGCTGCCGGAGGGCCGTCAGCGCCGGGCGGTACGGCTGACCGTCAGCCTGATGATGGCGGCGGCGCTGCTTTCCTCCGTGACCGCTCTGCTGCCCGCGTCTGCGGAGCGGGTGCAGGAAAGCTTCGCTCTTTTCCGGCAGGCGGAGGGCAGCGCAGCGGCAGACCGGCTGGCGCTGCAGGCCACTGCTCGGGAAGCGGAAGCGTTTCTGGTGCGTCTGGCCGAAAAAGCAGGCTACGATGCGCAGGGAAGCGTCTGGCTATGCACAGACGGGGCGCTGTATCAGGCGGAAGTGAGGGTTTCTCCCAAAAAGGGGCAAACCCTTCTGCTGAGTACCGGCCAGCTTCGTCAAAAGATCGCGCAGGCCCTGCAAGTGGAAGAAGACCGAATCACGGTCAGCCAGACCGTTGGAGCGGAGGGCGCATGAAACGACTGGGAGAAAACCGCTGGTTTCTGCTGGCGGCGGTTTTGCTGGCCGGCCTGCTGTGCTGCTTCCTGCTGAACGGGCGCAGCGCGGACGGCAGCGGCACCGGCGAAGAAAAACGGATCGCGCAGGTGCTCAGCGCCATCAGCGGCGCAGGAAAGGTAGAAGTGGCCGTATACTACAGCGGCGCGGAGGGGCTCTCTGCTTCCGGCGCGCCGGTAGGGGCCGTGGTGGTCGCGGAAGGGGCCGACAGCATGGAGGTGCGGCTCAATCTGATTCGGGCCGTTCGAACCCTGCTGGGCCTGCCGGAAGCGGCAGTAGACGTATTTTCCATGGAGGCGGGACGATGAAGGGAGCTTCTGTTCTGGAAACCAAAAAGAATGCCGGGCGCATGGCCCGGCTGGGCGTATTGGCGGCGCTTCTGATCGCCGCCGGAATTCTTGTCTGGCAAAATCCGCTTTCCGCCGTTCCGCGGCCGACGCAGCCGGAAGCCGCCGTTTCTCCCGCGCCGACCGTTTCCGGGCGCAATGCGCGGGAAGCTTCGTATGAAAAGGACATGGCGGCGCTTCAAGCGCTGACGGAAAACGAGCAGCTGCAGCAGGCCGTCCGGGATCAGGCTGCGGAGCAGCTAAACCGCATGGTTCAGAATCATCAGACCGAGCTGGCCATTGAAGAAGCGCTGCAAAAAGCAGGGTTTGCCCCGGTGCTGGTCGTTATGCAGAACGATTCGCTGACCGTCAACGCCGGGGCGCGGGAGCTGAACAGCGTGGACAGCATGACCATTCTTTCCCTCTGCGTGGCGCACAGCGAGATTCCGTCCGAAAATATCCGAATTATGACCGGGCCTGCTTCCTGAAGCCGCCTTTTTCAAAGAAGCGGCTCAGGCCCCACGCGGCCGCAGGGATCATCACAAACAGGTAAATGAACAGATACTGGGACTTGGCCTCGAAGATCATATGGTAAAGGAAAGCCCCTATTACAGTGACGGCGCAGAGGGAAAGGCCGAGCCCCAGCGGACGCGGAACCGGCGCTTCTCCCTCTTTGGGCCGACGAAGCAGCTTCCGGGCAAACGCGCCCATCGCCAGCGAGAACAGCGCATACAGCGCAATCGTATAGCCTTCCATCCACTTTTCCAGCCCGTCCCGAAGGCTGCCATTCAGCGCGGAATCGCCAAACTCGTTGCGGGCTTTTTGGTCGTAGGGGCAGGTTTTGCTGATCCAGATGGCCTCGAAGGTGGTTTCATTCCACTGCGAGACCATTTTTTCATGAAAAAAGTCAAGGGCATAGTGAGGCGCGCTCACAAATTTTTCCAACCGGGAGCGGATATTCTGCACCGCCCTGTCGGAAGCCACCGCAGGATCGTAGTTCGCGTTCTTGTAGACCCGCTCCACATATTCATTGTACCATCCCGGCGCGCGGGAGCTTTCCTGCAGACCCATCGCCAGATAGGCCGTCATGGGAATGCCGCCCGTCAGATCTGCCTTGGAGGCGGCGGAATAGGCCTTTTCAACCGTTTTGGTGCAAAGCATGGGGCCTAAAACCAGCAGCAGAAGCAGCGGCAGCAGCTTCCATTTTTTCTCCGACAGGAACCACAGGCCCATGACGATCAGCATCGCCAGAACAGGGATCCAGCCGTTGGGCTTCATCATCACCGCCAAGCCGCACAGCAGCCCGGCCGGGAGCAAACGCCACGCGCCGCCGTCCTGGGCCATCCGGCAAAGGAAGCACATGGCCCACAGCGTACAGGCGATGCTGGCCATATTGCCGTAGAGAAACGTCACGTACAGAATCGGCTGCAGGCAGAGCATCAATAAAAGCGCCCCGAAGCGAACCACCCGGGCCTCTTTCGTCATCAGCCAGAGGAGCCGCAGAGTTCCGCCATAGGCCAGCGTCAGAAAAACCACGTTCACCAGCTGCATGGCAAGGTAGTTTTTGGGGCCGAAGACCGTCTGCAAAAGCTGGCAAAACGCCATAAAGCCCAGCTGATAGGGATGCTGATTGAAATAGCCGTTTTTTCGCTTCAGCTCCGTATAGTTCCGGCTCAAGGCCTGCCGGGCCGCATTCACAATGCTGGCCGCGTCCGCCCGGGGTTCCGTCCTGACCGAAAGCACCCACAGCGTTCCCAGCGCAGCCGCCCAGACCAAAGCAATCGTCACCATGACTCCCATGGGGATTTTCTTCTCCAGCCGCGAAAACAGCCACAGAATCATTCCGGCTGCCAAAAGCCCCGCCAAGCTGTAAAGCAGATTGTCCTGCACCTCAATGATCGGCTCTGACAGATAGCCCTCTTCCGCAATCGTGCTGGTCAGAAAAAGCCCGTATCCGCATAAATAGGCAAACAGCAGCGCCAGCACCGCACAGACCAGCCCCACCAGAACCGATTCCGTTCGCTTCATTTCTTTTCCTCCCCGGCGTGTATCAGCTCCGGCTGCATCCGTTCCCGCTGGCGTTTTTCTTCCGTGCCGATTTCCCAATGCAGCAGCAGCGTCAGAAGCGCCCGGAGCAGGATAATCGCGCCCAGGGTGCCCAGCTCGTTCCACCCGCTGACGATAACCGACCGCAGCACCTCGCTGCCGATCTTGAACTCCAATCCCAGCATGATGCCCTGAGCCAGCTCGATACGGGTAGAATCCTTCTTGCGGATAAAGTCGATCAGCGCCCGGATCATGCTGACCACGATCACCACGATTCCCGCCAGCTCAATTAAATGAACGCAGATCATTACCAGATCATGAAATCCCGTTTCCCATGCCGCCATGGCTGTACCTCCGTCCAAAATATGATATAATGCTTCCGAACCCGAGCCGCAGGCCGACAGGCCTTGCTGCGGCAGAACGGCTCCAAACGGATCCCTATCCCATCCAAACGGGAGGAAGCTCGGCTTGACCTTACAATTATACCTGCATTTTCCCTTTTGTAAAAGCAAATGTTTGTACTGCGATTTTTGTTCCGCGCCCGGAAGCCGGGCAGACATGGAGCGCTATGCCGCCGCACTGCGGCGGGAGATTCGGCTGGCGGGCCGGAAATTCCCGGACGCCGAAGTTTCGACCGTCTATCTCGGCGGCGGCACGCCGTCCATTCTGCCGGTTGATCTGATGGATTCCGTGCTGGATACGCTGCGCAGCGTCTTTTCTTTGCAGTCCGGCGCGGAATTTACTTCCGAGGCCAATCCGGGCACCCTGACCCCTGAATGGCTGGAGCGGGTTCAGCGTTACGGCGTAAATCGGCTTTCCATGGGGGTGCAGGCGGTGCAGGACGAGCTGCTGCGCTCGCTGGGGCGCGTCCATACCTTCCGGCAGGTGGAAGAGGCGTTTCAAATGGCGCGGGAGATGGGGATTCCCCGGCTCAGCGCCGACCTGATGTTCGCCCTTCCCGGTCAGACGCTTTCCGACTTCCGGGAAAGCCTTGCCCGCACAGCGGCGCTGGGGGCCGGGCATCTTTCCGCCTACAGCCTGATTGTAGAGGACGGAACGCCGCTGGCGCAAAAGGCGGCTTCCGGGGCCGTCCGAATCCCCGACGAGGATGAAGCGGCGGATTTTTATCAGCTGGGGCTGCAGGAGATGTCCCGGCTGGGCTACTGTCAATATGAAATCAGCAATTTTGCCCGCCCCGGAGAGAAGTGCCGCCACAACGTCGGCTACTGGCAGGGCGCTTACTATCTGGGGCTGGGGGTCAGCGCCCACAGCATGCTGCCCGCGTCGGAAGAAGAAAAAAGCGCCGGAGCCGCTTACGTGCGCACGGCGAATGTCTCCCGAACGGAGGACTACTGCCGCATGATGGAAGAACAGGGTTCCGCCATGGAAACATGTCAGCCCATCAGCCGGAAGGAGGCTATGTTCGAGGCCATGATGCTGGGACTCCGCATGAATCAGGGCGTCAGCGGAACGGATTTTCAGCGGCGTTTCGGTTTTTCCATCCGCGAAATCTATGAAGCGCCGCTGAATCAGGCCGTCCGGAACGGCTTGGGCCAGTGGACGGCGGACGGCGGCTACCGGCTGACGGCAAAAGGCCTGCTTTTGGAAAACGCCGTGGCGGTGGAGCTGATGGAGTGCTGAGAACCACGGCAAAAGGATTGACGTTTTTCGGTTTTTGTTGGATAATAGAAAATTGGAAATGGAGTGCGAAGGCATTCCCGCATTTTCATCGCACGGGAAACCATGCACGAGAGGACGGCTGAACGTGGAAAAGCTAACCTATGGGCTGATCGGCTGCGGACGCATTGCGCCCAATCATATCACAGCGGCTCTGAACAATGAGGACGCGCTGGAGGTTGTCGCCCTGTGCGACCCTGTCCGGGAGCATGCCGAAAAGATTCTTTCCTTTGTCCCGGAGGAAAAACGCGCTTCCATCCGTCTGTATGAAGATTACCGGGATATGCTCCGGGATGGCGCGCCCGCGCTGGTCGCCATTGCCGCGGAAAGCGGAAAGCATGCGGCCATCGGCCTTGACTGTCTGGAAGCGGGCTGCAACGTCATCATCGAAAAGCCGATTGCCCTTTCCATGGACGACGCCCGTGCGCTGGTTCGCATGGCCAAGGAGAAGAACGTGAAGCTCTGCGTCAGCCACCAGAACCGCTTCAATAAAGCGGTGCAGAAGATCCGCTCGGCGGTGGAGGAAGGGCGTTTCGGACGGATGCTGCACGGCACGGCGCACATCCTGTGGAACCGGGGCGAAGAATACTATGCGCAGGCTCCCTGGCGGGGCACCTGGGCGCAGGACGGCGGCTGCCTGATGAATCAGTGCATCCACAATATCGACCTGCTGCGCTGGATGATGGGCGATGAGGTCAGCGAGGTCATGGCCTATACGGATCGGCTGCGTCACGACTATATTCAGGCCGAGGATCTGGGCCTGGCGCTGGTGCGCTTTCAAAACGGAAGCTACGGCGTAATCGAAGGCACCACCAATGTCTATCCCCGCAATCTGGAAGAAACCCTTTATCTCTTTGGCGAAAACGGCACCGTCAAAGCAGGCGGCAAAAGCGTCAATATTATTGAAAGCTGGGATTTCCGGGACGGAAAGGATGATTCCGCCTACGTTCGGGAACATTTCGGCGAAAATCCCCCCAATGTCTACGGTTTCGGCCACACGCCTCTGTACCGGGACATGATCGAAGCCATTCGGGACGAACGTCCGCCCTATGTGGACGGCGAGGCAGGCCTGCGGGCGCTGGAGCTGGTGCTGGCCATTTATCAGAGCGCCGCTTCCGGGAAGCCCGTTTCTCTCCCGCTGGCGCAGTGCGCATCTACGGATTTTACCGGTCGCTTTGACCGCTGAACACACAAAGGAGGGCAACAAACATGGCAACGTTGAAGGAACAGCTGCTTGACAAAATCGCCCGCAAGGAAATGCGCGTCGGCGTGGTGGGTCTGGGATATGTGGGTCTTCCTCTGGCAGTGGAAAAGGCCAAGGCCGGTTTCAAAACCATCGGCTTTGACGTGAACAGCGAAAAGGTTCGTCTGGTCAACGAGGGTCACAACTACATCGGCGATGTGGTGGACAGCGACCTGAAGCAGATCGTGGAAAGCGGCATGCTCAGCGCCACGACCGATTTCGAAAAAATCGCCACGGCGGATTTTGTGGCCATCTGCGTGCCTACGCCGTTGGACATTCATCAGGAGCCGGACATCAGCTATGTGGAAAGCTCCACCCGCGCCGTTGCGCCCCATATTCACCGGGGCAGCGTGATCGTGCTGGAATCCACGACCTATCCCGGAACCACGGAGGAACTGCTCAAGCCCATTCTGGAAGAAGCGTCCGGCCTCAAATGCGGCGAAGACTTCTATCTGGGCTTTTCCCCGGAGCGGGTCGATCCCGGCAACCTGATCTATAAAACCAAGAATACGCCCAAGGTGGTAGGCGCCATCGGCAAGGACGCCACCGAAGTGATCGCCGCCATGTACCGGGCCGTACTGGACAGCGACGTTTTCGAGGCTTCCTCCCCCGCCATCGCGGAAATGGAAAAAATTCTGGAAAACACCTACCGCAACATCAATATTGGGCTGGTGAACGAGCTGGCCCAGCTGTGCGACCGGATGGGCATCGACGTGTGGGAGGTCATCGCCGCCGCCAGCACCAAGCCCTACGGCTTCCAGCCCTTCTATCCCGGCCCCGGTCTGGGCGGCCACTGCATCCCGCTGGATCCCTATTATCTGACGTGGAAGGCCCGCGAGTATGGCTTCCATACCAGCATGATCGAGAACAGCATGATTATCAACGACAACATGCCCCGCTACTGCGTGGAGCGGGCCATGCGCCTTTTGAGCCGGAAGCACCGCAAGGCGCTGTGCGGCGCGAAGGTGCTGGCGCTGGGCGTGGCCTATAAAAACGACATCGACGACTGCCGGGAAAGCCCCGCTATCCGTGTGCTGAAGCTGCTGCGGGAAGAGGGCGCGGAAGTGACCTACTTCGACCCGTGGGTGTCCCAGTATAAAGAGGATGGTCAGGTCTATTTCAGCGAAAAGGAGCTGACCCCCGAGCTGGTTCAGGCGGCCGATCTGGTCATCGTGACGGCCGGTCACAACAACGTAGACTATGCCATGGTGCAGAAGAACGCCAAGGCGGTTTTCGACACCAAAAACGTGATGCGCAAGCACAACGCTTTCGGCGATAACGTGGAAGTACTGTAAGGAGGAGCTTTTTCATGCAGTTTCGGGATCTGCACCGTCAGTACGAACGGCTCAAGCCGGAAATGGACGCCGCCATCGCCGGCGTATTGGAGGACGCGCATTATATCTCCGGGCCGCAGGTCAAGGCGCTGGAAGAAAGTCTGGCGCAGTATGCCGGAGTGAAGCACTGCATTTCCTGTGCCAACGGCACCGATGCGCTGAGCCTTATCCTCCATGCATGGGGCGTTGGCCCGGGCGACGCGGTATTTGTATCTGACTTCACCTTCTTTTCTTCCGCCGAATGTCCCGCCTGTGAGGGCGCGACCCCCATTTTTGTGGATGTACGGAAGGATACCTTCAATATGGATCCCGACTGTCTGGAACGCTGCATTCAGGCAGTGCAGGAGCAGGGCCGTTTGAAGCCCAAAGCCATTGTCGCGGTGGATATTTTCGGTCTTCCCGCCGACTTTACCCGCATCGAGGCCATCGCCAAAAAGTATGATCTTCTTCTGCTGGAGGACGGCGCGCAGGCCTTTGGCGGCAGTCTGAACGGAAAAATGGCCTGCAGCTTCGGCGACGCGGCCATTACCAGCTTTTTCCCCGCCAAGCCGCTGGGCTGCTACGGCGACGGCGGCGCGGTTTTCACGGATAACGACGAGCTGGCGGCGCTGATCCGCTCGCTGGCCGTTCACGGCAAGGGCACGGAGAAATATGACAATGTGCGTCTGGGCCGCAATTCCCGGCTGGATACCCTGCAGGCCGCCATCCTGCAGGTCAAGCTGGAAGCCTTCCGGCGTTTTGAACTCCGGGACATCGAAGAGGCCGCCGCCTACTATACCCGCCGTTTCGGGGATAAAGTGCGCACGCCCATCATTCCCGAGGGTTATACCTCCGCATGGGCTCAGTACTCGATCCTGCTGCGGGACGAAGACGAGCGCCGCAGAGTAATGGCCGCGCTGAAGGGGCAGGAAATTCCCGCCATGATCTACTACCCACGCGGTATGCATCAGCAGACAGCCTTTGCTTCCATTCAGGCTCAGCAGGTCTGCGGCTGCACGGCCAGCGCCGATCTTTGCAGCCGGGTTCTGGCCCTGCCGCTTTCCCCCTATATCACCCGGGAAGAGCAGGATCAGGTCATCGATGCGATTTTGAAAGAAATACAATAAACGGAATCCCCGAAGCAGGAATGTGCTTCGGGGATTTTCAAATAAATTCAATCATCAAAAAGCGTTTGTCATTTTTCAGCTTTCTTAGTCTTCCAGTCCGTCCAGCTCCAGCGTTCGTCCGCAGACTGGGCATCGCTTCTTTCCGTGAAGACGAGCGCCGCATTCGCACACCCAGTCCGCCTGGCGGGCCGGGACACCCAGCATCAGCGCGTGAGGCGGCACATCCGCGGTGACGACAGCGCCCGCGCCGATCATCGCCCAAGCCCCAACCGTATGGCCGCATACGATCGTCGCGTTGGCCCCAATGGACGCGCCTTCGCAGATGCGGGTCTGCTTATAGGCCGCATGCCCCTTGGGATACTTGGCCCGCGGGGTTAAATCATTGGTAAAAACGCAGGACGGGCCGCAGAACACGTGATTTTCCAGAATCACGCCCTCATAAAGGGAAACGTTGTTTTGCAGCTTGCATCCATCGCCGATGACCACGTTGTTGGAAATATTCACGTTCTGCCCAAGAGAGCAGTTTTCCCCGATCCGGCAGCCGGACTGCAGATGGCAGAAATGCCACACCTTCGTTCCCTTGCCGATGGTCACGTTTTCATCCACATAGCTGCTGGGATGAACGAAATACTCCTTTTCCCCCGTCTGCTCCATACCGGCTTTCCCCCTTTCACACGCTGGCTTTTATTGTAAAGCGCCGCCGTTTTCCTGTCAACCGCTCCCTTTGGGGATTTCCGGCAGAAAATCCGCCGGACGTATGCGATTGTATGCTTGCGCTTCGGCAGCCGAATGTCTATAATCAAGGCGACTGATTTGGGGAAGCGAGGTCCTATCATGCTGCGGCGTTTTACCGGCGCGCTGAGCGCCCGTCTGAACGGTATGCTGACCACAGAGCTGTTTTCCTTCCGCGAGCTGGCGAAAATGTTCGGCACTTTGCTGCTGGATCAATTTTTTATCTGCTTTATCGGCGTGCTTTCGACCGCCATGGTAGCCAGCACCGGCGAAGCCGCCATGGCGGCGGCCAGCATGGTAGGGACGGTCAACGCGCTGGTCTCGCTGGTGTTTCTGTCCGTGGCCACGGGCGGAGCCATCGTGATTGCTCGTGCCAAGGGCAGCGGCAGTCTTCATGAAATGCGCTGCGCCATCGGGGAAACCGTAGGCCTCTGCTTCTGGCTGGGCACCGGCGTGGCGGCGGTTCTATTCCTTCTTTCTCCTATCCTGGTGGACGGGCTTTACCCTCATGTGGAGCCGCTTCTGCGCGAATATTCCATCGAGTATATGCGGCTCATGTGCGTGTCCTTTGTTCCCTTTTCCGTTTTTAATGCGATATTCAACGCCTACCGGGCCATCGGGGACGCCCGTTCCAGTCTGGCGCTGACGGTCATCATCAACGGGCTTCATCTGGTCTTCTGTCTGCTCTTCATCAACATCCTAAAGCTGGGCATCACCGGTGCGGGCCTGAGCTACATCGTAGTGCGGGTGATCGGCATGGCGGCGGCGCTGTATTGGCTGCTGTCCTTTCACAACCCCTGCGGTGTGCATGTGAAGCATTTCTTTCGTTTTTCCAGTCATGTTTCCCGGGAGATCATCCATCTGGGCGTACCTATCGCCATGGAATCAGCTCTGATGCAGGGCGGAATGCTGCTGGTGCAGATTTATCTGGCCCGGCTTTCCACCATGGAAATTGCCGCTCACGCGGTATCCAACTCCATTCTGAACCTGTATTACATTCCCGGTCAGACGCTGGTCACTCTGGCCGGCACCGTCTGCGGGCAATGCATCGGCGCCGCTCAGCCGGAGCTGGCGCGGCAGTATTGCCGCCGTCTGATCTCCATCGGCCGGATCCTGCTGGCGCTGACCGTCGTGGTGCTGTATCCGTTCAGTCCTCTGCTTCTGAAGCTGTTCAGCGCAACGGAGGCCTCCGCGCCGATCATCTACAGGTCATTCATCATCGCGGCTGTCTGCATGCCGTTTTTCTGGTGTGACAGCTACGTCATTCCCATGGCGCTCCGTTCCGCCGGAGACGCTGCCTTTACCAGCACCGTATCGGTAGCGGCGCTGCTGTTATGCCGCTGTGCGCTGGGCTTTGTCCTGACCATCCTCTGCGGATTGGGCGTTCCCGGCGTATGGATTTCGCTGGCAGTGGAATGGCTGCTTCGGTCGCTGCTGCTCCGCCCTCGGCTTAACGGGGACAAGTGGTTGAAAACCGCTTGCGCAGGTTGATGGGCAGTTTGCGTGATTTTTAGCTTTTCCTTGTCCGAGCTTATGAGCATTTGCGGCATCCTTCCGTATTCCACAGCGCAGCAGTCAAGGCTGGGGCGGATTCGCTTCGCAACTCTCGCTTCTTCTCGTGACAGCTCGTTGCCGGTCAGACTGTAACCTATGTTTGACGCTCCTAGAACAAAAATATGTCAAAACATTTCGAAAAAGGCTTGACAAATTGTCCGGGCCTGAGTATACTAACCACGTTGCGCTTGGAGAGTTGGCTGAGTGGTCTAAGGCGCACGACTGGAAATCGTGTGTGGGCTAATACCCCACCTAGGGTTCAAATCCCTAACTCTCCGCCATCAAGAAAGCCTTGAATCGTAAAGGATTCAGGGCTTTTTTGATCTTTGCATAATGGGGTCTGCAACAATTTTGGCTCTTTGTCAAAAAAATTGGGGGTAAGAAATTTGCAGCCCGCTTCCCCCAGTTTTTGATAAACAGCCTCTTTTTCGATATACTGTTATCAGAGCTGATAACGTCCTCGCCGATAGGCAAATAGAACCGTGTAGACCGGGACCAGTCATCGCCTCTGTTTTTTATTCTCCCATCGTTGACTTCCAGCGTCTTTGGAAGTATGCTGTTTACAGAAGGAACTTTTGCAACGGGCGGGGCAACGGACGATTCATTCGGACGGACACCGTTTGAGAACGTTGCATGAGGCCCTTTTTGCAGCGGGCATGTATGCGTCGCTGGGTGCAGCGTCTGCCTTCGGGTTCAGGCTCCCCGGTACGATCGGCGTAACATGCCCGCTGGTTTTCAAAACCGCAGCTTTCAAGCTATTTCGGCAATAAAGAAACGTCAAAAATCGGATTTACAGGATAAAATCTCATGATCGTTGTATAGCTTTCATGGAATATCGGCGCTAAAATAACATACAAAGAAAAACTCTTGAAAGGAGTCATATCCCCATGAAGAAATGCTTTGCTGTCCTGTTGGTGTTGGCCTTAACCCTGAGCCTGTGCGGCGTTACCGCGCTGGCCGAAGAGAAACTGGTACTGATCACCGCAACTTCGTCCGACAATCTGGATGTGATTATCCCTGCCTTTGAGGCTGCTACCGGCATTCAGGTGGAAGTGATCACCGCCAAGACCGGCGAGGTCTACTCCCGTATCCAGACTGAAACTGACAATCCTTCCACAGACATCACATGGATTAACGCCAGCTATGTCTTCAACGACACCAGCTATTTTACTCCCTATGTATCCGTGCATAATGACGAATTGCCCGAAACCTTCCGGACTGCTGACGGATACATCAACTACACCAACTTCACCTTGCCCGTCATTCTGGTGAATAAGAATCTGGTGGACATTGATATCAAGGGCTATAAAGATTTGCTGGATCCCTCGCTGTACGGCAAAATCGCCCATGGCGATGCCGCTTCTTCCTCCAGCGCCTACAATCATCTGGAGAACATGCTCTATGCCATGGGTGACGGGGATATGTTCGCGGATGCCGCCTGGACCTATGTAGAAGCGTTCCTGAAGCAGTTGGATAACAAAATTATCAATAGCTCCGCCACTGTGTACAAAGGCGTGGAATCCGGCGAGTATGCCGTTGGCATGACTTGGGATACCCCCTGCCTGGCCTATCTGGCGCAGGGTATCGACTATCTGGAAATGGTCGTAATGGAAGAGGGCGCTCTGTGCTCTCCCTCCGGCGTGGCCATCGTGAAGAACTGCAAGCATGAAGACTGGGCCAAACAGTTCGTTGACTTTATGACCAGCAAGGAATGCCAGACCCTGATGGGTACGGAGATCCCCGGAGCCAACCCCATCCGCACCGATGTGCAGCTGGCCTCCTACAAGACCAGTCTGAACGATATGAACGCTGTGCTGGTGGATTCGCAGGCTAGCAGCGCCAACAAACCTGCTGTTCTCGAAAAGTATCAGGATCTGTATCTGGAGATTTTTGAATAAGCACTGCATTCAGGATTGGCCAAAGTGATCATTCTCATTTTGGTTTCATCGGCGCTCCCTCCCCGGAGGGAGCGCCACTTATAAACCCCGAATCCAAGGGACGCAGGCCCTGCAGGGGATAAAAAAGGAGCATCGGAAAAATGAGCGTTACGATCAAAATCGAACACGCGGTAAAAAAATTCGGGGATCACACGGTCATTCCGGATTTGTCGCTGACCGTCAATCCCGGCGAGTTCTTTACGTTGCTGGGGTCTTCCGGCTGCGGTAAAACGACTCTGCTGCGAATGATCGCCGGCTTTAACTCCATTGAGGGCGGCGATTTCTACTTCAATGAGAAGCGCATCAATAACATCGCCCCTAACAAGCGCAATACCGGTATGGTGTTTCAGAATTATGCGATTTTTCCCCATATGAGCACCTTTGGCAACGTGGCTTTTGGTCTGAAGCAGCGGGGTGTGCGGGAACCGGAGCTTTCCCGTCGCGTAGATGAAATTTTGAAAACCGTGCAGATTTCTGAGCTGCGGGACCGGATGCCCAAAAACATGTCCGGCGGTCAGCAGCAGCGTATTGCGCTGGCCCGCGCCATTGTCATTCAGCCGGATGTGCTGCTGATGGATGAGCCCCTGTCCAACCTGGACGCGAAGCTGCGTGTGGAAATGCGTTCAGCCATCAAGCATATCCAGAACGATTGCAAAATCACCACCATTTACGTGACGCACGATCAGGAAGAGGCTTTGGCAATTTCTGACCGCATTGCGGTCATGCGGAGCGGCGTGATTCAGCAGGTAGGCATTCCGATGGAAATTTACCAGCATCCCGCCAATTTGTTCGTTGCCACCTTCATCGGCCAAAGCAGCCTGCTGGACGGGAAGGCGGTTGCAGTGGACGGCCGGCCCGGCATGGAGCTTCATCAGGGCGGCCTGCGCATGGTGCTGCCGGGCATGAAGCCGGTGCCGGAAGGAACGGCGTTGAAGCTGTGCATCCGTCCCAACGAGTTTGTTTTTGCGGAAAGCGGCATCCCCGCTATGGTGACAGAGCGGGTATTCTTCGGCGATACCATGCGCTATACGCTGCAATTTGCAGATGGACAGGCCATCGAAATGAAGCAGGATATTCACGAACCTGTGGTCAACCCCGGCGCGCAGGTGTTCGTTTCCTTCCGCGCGGATGTGGTCAACGCCTTCGATGCGGAAACCGAGGTCTCCGTCATGAAGGATGTGGTGAAGGAATGAAAAAAAAGACGTTTTCCGGCTGGACATGGATCACGCTGGCCTGCTTTTTGTTCTTTGCCGTTTTCTTTATTTATCCCATCAGCCGTATTTTTCTGAACAGCGTGTATGATTTCAATACCGGAACTTTTTCGTTGAAGGCATTCGAGAAATTTTTCGGCAAAAAGTACTACACCAACACCATCTGGAACAGCCTGAAGGTGACCACCTGCGCCACGGTATTGGCCTGCCTTTTCGGCACCTCGCTGGCCTACTTTGCCCGCACCATTCGTATCCGCGGCAAACGGGTGCTGGATATCGTAATGCTGATATCGGTACTGTCCCCGCCCTTCATCGGCGCGTATTCGTGGATTGTGCTTCTGGGCCGCGCCGGTGTGATCACCGCTGTGATAAACAGGATTTTCCATATTACTTTCAACGGCATTTACGGCTTCAGCGGCATATTGCTGGTATTTACCGTCAAGCTGTCTCCGCTGGTTTATCTGTACGTCTCCGGCGCGCTGAAAAATTTGGACAATTCCCTGAACGAGGCCGCCGAGAACATGGGCTGCTCCGGCATCAAGAAGATGTTTACGGTCATTTTGCCGCTGATTCTCCCCACCGTACTGGCCAGCGCCCTGCTGGTGTTCATGCGCGCCCTGGCAGACTTCGGTACTCCGATGCTGATCGGCGAAGGCTACCGCACGCTGCCGGAATTGATTTACAATTCCTTTATTGGCGAGGTTTCTCAGGACCACTCCTTTGCGGCAGCTATCGCCGTGGTGGTGGTCATCTTTACGACCATCATCTTTTTGCTTCAGCAATGGATTTCCAAAAAGAAAAACATTGAAATGTCCTCTATGAACCCCATGGAACCGCGGCCGGTTCAAGGCGTCAAAAACGTGCTGGTGCACGGATATGCCTATCTTTTTATCCTGCTGGAGCTGCTGCCGATTATCGTGGTGGCATACAATTCTTTCCAGAATACCTCCGGCACCATGTTCGTCGAGGGCTACAGCTTCAACAGTTATATCAAGGCCTTCAACAGCATGGGTTCCTCCATCGCCAATACATATCTCTATTCCATCACGGCCTTGGCGCTGATCCTGGTCATCGGTATTTTGACGTCCTACAGTGCAGTGCGCCGCCCAAGTGTGCTGACCGCCATACTGGACACCACCACCATGTTCCCCTACATTATTCCCGGCTCCGTTCTGGGCATTGCCATGCTGCTGGCCTTTAACCACCGGCCGCTGCTGATTTCCGGCACAGCGCTCATTATCATTGTGACATATGTGGTGCGGCGGCTGCCCTATACCATTCGTTCCTCCAACGCCATTCTGCGGCAGATCAGTCCCAGCGTGGAGGAAGCGGCCCTGAGTTTGGGCGCCAGCAGTCCGAAAACCTTCACGAAAATCACGGTGCCCATGATGATTTCCGGCGTGCTGCCCGGGGCTCTGATGAGCTGGATGTCCATCATCAGCGAGCTGAGCGCCAGCATTATGCTGTACGTGGGCAGCACCAAGACGATGACCATTTCCATTTATACAGAGGTCATTCGCGGAAACTATGGTGTAGCCAGCGCTCTGAGCACCATTCTGATCGCCTCAACGGTCATTGTGCTGTTCCTTTTCTTCAAAATAACGGGCCGTTCCGAAATCGATCTATAAACGGACGAATTGCCCTGCCCGCCGGTTTTGTGTTATGATGAGGATAGAAGGCAACACCGTACCGTTCGGCAGCGGCGCTAACGGGGCATTTTCCGTCCTCTGCTGCTGGCAAAAATCCCGATTTACCCCGGTATCCCTTTGGTTTTTGCCAATGCGTCCAACGAAAAATGCACTCGTTACCGCGCTGCCGCATTTGTATGGTATGGCCTGTCAAAAACAGACGGAAGGAACAGGGCAAAAGCAATGGAACGATACTCCTTTCCTTATCAGCGCGGGCTGCACAATCGGCTGACGCGCACTACGCTGAAGCCCGTGATGATCATCTGCGCAGCAGTGGTGCTGGCCTTACCGTTTGTCTTGACCGGAGTAATGACCGTGCAGGCGAACCGAAACAGCGCCGCGCTGGCGAAGCTGCTGGATGAAGAACAGCAGCGCTGCGCGGCAGGGCTGGCGCAAACGGAGCAATCTATTCTGGCATCCTATCTGCGAAACGGAACAGACGCCGTGCGCACATGGATGACTTTGTATGCCCTGCGCAACACCTGTGCGCCCGGGGCGCGGTTTGAATTGGTGAGCATGGACGGCACACGCCGGGCGGCTGATTTGCCGCTGCAGGATGACTATTCCGTGCGGCGAAATGCCTCGATGATTCAGAAGCTGGAAGCAGGAAAAGCGCTTGTGCGAGGCGTGAACATCACTCGCGATACCAATGACGACACCCCATTGGTGATTTTGACGGCCTCCGTGCGCGACGGCGAGAACATCATGGGGTGCCTTTCTCTGCTGTGGACGCGGAGCTATCTGCTCTCATTGGCGGAACCCTTTGCCCGGGAAGTCGTGCTAACGTCCGGCAGCGGACGAGTGGTTTTTCAGAGCGGCGTGCTGCCATCTTCGGAAAGCACACGCTTTGATCCGGAGAAGGTATTGGTTTCTGTCAAGCGTGTGAACGGCAACCTGTACATCATTCGCTCGGTTTCAGCGCTGGATGGGGATTTGACGGTTCATACGCTCATGCCCTTCAATTTCATCCTGCCTGTCATCCTCTGCTCTTTGCTTTTTGTAGTGCTGCTGGCCGGTATCATGATGATCATCATCAATCGGGTCTGCTACCAAATGGCTACCGGCCCCATGATGAAGCCGTTTGATCAGCTGTTTTCCGCTCTGGAGCAATATGGCAGAGGGAATACGCTGGCACGAATCGCCGCAGACCCGGAGGATGAATCCTATCCTTACCTGCTGGAGTTTAACCAGGTGCTGGACGAGATCGATGGTCTGCTGGCGCGTAACCGCGAGCTGGAACGGGCAAACATGCAAAGCGAGCTGAAAGCGCTGCAGAGCCAGTTTAATCCCCACTTTATCTTCAATATGCTGGAGACGATCAAGTATTCTGTATATGATGATCCGCAATGTTCCGTCCATATGCTGCTGACGCTGGCTGCCATGCTGCGCTACACGCTGGAAACCGATACCGGCGAGGTGCCCCTGAGGAAAGATTTGAAGTACATGCGCGGATATCTGGAAATGCAGCAGCTGCGATTGGGGGAGCTTTTTCATTATGAAATCCGCATACCGGAGGCGTTGCTGGATCGCAGAGTGCCGCGGCTCATTCTGCAGCCGCTTGTAGAAAACTCTCTCAAATACGGATATACCGGAGAGCGTCCCTTCCTGGTGACCCTCCTGGCAGAAGAAAAGCAGGGTGTGCTATGCCTGACCGTAGAAAACAACGGACCGGGCATGGATGCAGACCGGGCCGAACAATTACGGCGAATGCTGGAGAACAACGAAGCGCCGCGAGACCATATCGGCATCTATAACACCCATAGACGCTTGAAACTGGCTTACGGCGATGGCGCCGGGCTGCGCTTTGAATCATTGCCGCATGGTATGGTGACATACCTGACTCTGGGAAAAGGCTGACGGAATCAAGGAGGGAATCGGCCCATGAAAAGCGTACTGGTGGTGGAGGACGAACTCATCATCCGCAAGGGACTGATTCGGCAGGTTCCCTGGACTGAATACGGATGTGTTGTGAAGGGCGAAGCGTCCAACGGGCGGGACGGCATTCACCAGATTGAAACGCTGCGGCCGCAGATCGTAATCACGGATGTCCGCATGCCGGTGATGGATGGATTGGAAATGATCCGGCTGACAAAAGAACGGTATCCTTACCGCGCTATCGTCATCTCCGGTTACAGCGATTATGAGTATGTGCGGAAGGCGCTTTCCCTGAGCGTGGCGGACTACCTGCTCAAGCCGGTGGATTTGACGCAGCTGGGATGCCTTTTGCGCCGCAATGTGGCCCAACTGGAAGAAACAGAGCGCAACATTCCGCTGGCAGTGCTGGCGGCGACTTGGATTCGCGAGCATATCAACGACGTACCCACCCCGAAACAGGTTGCGGAAACCTTCGCCGTTTCTGAGGATCATCTGAGCCGGCTGGTAAAACGGGAGTACGGCGTAACACTGCACGAATACACCACCCGAGCCAGATTGAACTATGCAGCCGAGCTGCTTTCGTCTTCTCCCGGCATGAAGGTCTATGAGGCGGGAGAAGCGGCGGGATACCCGGACTATAAGTATTTTCATGCCGTGTTTACAAGGTACTTTGGCGTTTCCCCAACGGACTACCGCAAAAATGCAGAAACAAAAAAGCTGTAAGGCAGTCCCGCGCAAATGAGTGCGATAACGAGCGCTTCTTTCGTCAGGCGCAATGGCAAAAGCTGCCGAATAGCGCGGTATTGCCGTCAATGCATGGAGGAACTATGACACTTTATGCCACTGATCTGGATGGAACTTTGTTAAACCAAAAAGCAGTCGTATCCGAAAATAGCGTAAGAATCCTGAATGAATTGCTGGATCATGGGCTGATGCTGACGGTAGCCAGCGGACGGTCGCCCGTGACAGGGCTGAAGCTGCTGGAGTCGTTGCATCTGCGTCTGCCTGTAGCGCTGCTGAACGGCGGATTGATCTATGACATGGCAGAAAAGAAAGCCGTCAGCTGTCTTTGTTTTTCTCCGGAAGCCAGGTCGATCCTGGCGAAAGCGGAAGAGGAGACGGATTTTGGTGGCTTTGCCATTACCCTGCGTCGGGGAAAAATCCTGCTGCACGCAGGGAAACCGGATGATCCAAGAGGCTATCGGGAGTGGATGTCAGCCGGATTCCCGTATGATCGTTGTCCCATACGGGATATTCCCGCTGCGGAGGAGCTTTTTTGCGCTTACTATACCTCTTACGATGAAGCACATATCCGCACGTTTTATGAAAAAATCCGCTGCTGTCAGGATATCCGAGTCAGCCTGTCCCGCAACGATTACGAGCCGGAAAAATGGTGTATCGAAGTGAACCACCGGGATGCCTCCAAAGCCACTGCTCTATTGCGCATTCAGAAAATGATCCGCGCGGATCGGCTGGTGGTTTTCGGGGACGCGGAAAATGATATTCCTATGTTTGAAGCGAGCGATGAAGCCTACGCAACCGCCGATGCCTGTGAAGCATTGAAAGGCCTTGCGACCGGCGTAATCGGGAAGCATGATGAAGACTGCGTGGCAAAATGGCTGGCACAGGCAATGCATTCCTTCTGACACCCCGACCACGCCGCGTGAAATCCTCCGTTCTCTTTCGCATTCTCCTTCGCGCTTTGTCCGGCAGATAGGACGTCTCCGCGCGCAGCGTCTTCTGCCTTCCCTGCGCTTTCTGGATTTTTCATTTCTTCTATGGTATAGTAAGGCCATAGAATTTTTCACGGCATAAACGAACGGAGGAAGATCGAATGCGCGCCGCGAAACACGAATCCCTGCGCAAGCTCCGCATAGCGGCATGCCTGTTTCTGCTGGCAGGCGTTTTTCGCCAAATGGATCACACGCTTCCCCCACTGCCCTCCGCCGTGTGCTTTTTGATGACTAACCTGATCTATATCGCACTGACGCTGGTATGGGGGATTTCTATCAGAAGACGAATTCTTCACCAAAACATGCGCCGGCATTTGCTGCTTTCCTGCGCCATGGCGGTGCTCTGGCTGCTTCTCCGCGCCGTAAAATACCGCTATTTTCAGTCGGACCATCTTTCCAGAATGCTGTGGTATGGCTATTATATCCCGATGATTTTCGCGCCGCTGTTCGGGTTTCTGGCCGCGCTGGAGCTGGGGCGAAGGGAGGAAAGGCCGCTTTCCCCGCGCCTGCGGCTTCTGTATCTTCCGGCGGTTCTGCTTCTTCTGGGGATTCTGACCAACGACCGGCACCAGCTGGCCTTTCGCTTTCTGACCGAACGAATGAGCGACGGGGCGGATTATGCACACGGTTTTTTCTATTATGCCGTCGTGGGCTGGGCAATCGGCCTGATGCTTGCTTCCGTGGGCATTATTCTCCACAAATGCCGCCTTTCGGAGAGCAGAAGCCGCGCCTGGATCCCGCTGTGCGTCTTTGGGTGCGGCGCGCTGCTCAGTCTTGCCAGTTTCACGAATGTATATACCTTTCACAAAGGGCCTGAATGCTGCTGCCTGACGTTTATCGTCCTGTGGGAAAGCTGCCTGCAAATCGGCCTTGTGCCCACAAACGGAAGTTATCGGCTGTTCTTCACCGAGTCCACGCTGGCCGCACAGATTGCCGATCGAAACGGGCAGGTGCTCTATCGCTCAAAAGCGGCTCCTATCCTCACCCGCGAGCAGATGCGCGCCGCCTGCGACGCGCCAATGATGCTTTCCCCTGACGAACGGCTGCAAAGCGCGCCTGTTCATGACGGATTCGTCTATTGGGTGGAAAACGTTGCGCCCCTCAACCGTGCCAAGGCGCGCCTGGAGGAAACGCGGGCGCTCCTGACCGAAGAAAACGAACTGGTGCGCGCGGAAACCGCGCTTCGTAAGCAGCAAGCCGAAATTGAAGAAAAGAGCCGTCTTTACGATCGAATCGCCTCGCTTCTCGCGCCAAAATTCGAGAAAATGGAAGCGCTGCTGAATCAGGGGGACGCAGCGCTTCCGCTGGTGTGCGTCATCGGCGCGTTTGTCAAACGGCGAAGCAATCTGGCGCTGATCTGCGAGGGCGAGCGTTCCGTTTCCATCGATGAACTGACTTACTGCATCCGCGAATCGCTGGAATATCTGGAAGGCTGCGGCGTCGTCTGCGCGCTGACCTCTTCGACCGGCGGGATCAAAACAGACGGAACCGTTTTGCAGACGGCCTATGATTTCTTTGAAGACTGTGTGGAAACCGCGCTTCCGGCGCTCAGCGCCCTGATGGTGCGTCTAAGCGGTGCGGATGGTTTTTCCATTCGCCTGATGATGCAGGACGCCGACGCGCTGCCGGATGCTTCCGTCTATGCAGAGTGCGGACGGCTGACCATCGACGAGGAGGACGGCGCGTCTTGCCTGACGCTTTTCTTTCCCGCAGGAGGTGAACAGCCTTGAACGAGCTGCACGCCGGAATTCTCTGCACCGTGATGACGCTCAGCCTGTGCGCCGCGCTTCATAGCTGTCTGTGCGCCTTTTATTACAAAATGCCCCGTGCCCGCGTTCTATGTCCAATGCTGCTGATCGTCTGCTTCGTGCCGCTGAGCCTGCTGCTTTCCCGCCTGCCGGAGACTTCCGCACTGAACGGCGGCTTATGGACGGCGGTCACAGTGCTGCTTTTTTTCCTGAGCGGCGCGGTGCTGATGCTGCTGCTGCGCTGGATTGACCGCCACGTTTCGCAAATCTCCATCAAGGAAAGCTGCGACCGGCTGCCTGCCGCGCTGTGCTTTGCCGCTGAAAACGGCAGACCGCGTCTGATGAATCTCAGGATGGACGAGCTGAGCCATGCGCTCACCGGAGAAGCGCTTCTGAACGCCAATCACTTCTGGGCGGCGATTTCCGGCGGGAACGAGCATTCCCTCGTGACGCTGCCGGACGGCCGGACATGGAGTTTCGAGCGCACGCGAATGAATTGGAACGGCGAAGGCATCTATCAGATCATCGGGGTGGACGTAACCGCTGAGGCAGAGCTCAACCGGCAGTTGAACGAAGAAAATGCACGGCTTTCCGAGCTGAACGCACGGCTGAAGCAGTATAGTCAAAACGTCGGAACGGTCGTTCGGGAGAAGGAAATCCTGCTGGCGAAGGTGCGCATTCATGACGAATTGGGACGCACGCTTCTGCGCACACGCCGTCTGCTGACACACGGTCAGGAAGACGGAGACGCCGTCCGCGCTGCGTGGCGGCAGACCCTCTGTCTGCTGCGCAGCCCCTCTGCGGAATCGCCGGGCGCGACTTCCATGGAACAGCTGACTCAGGCGGCGCGGGCCATCGGCGTAACCATTGAAAAGCACGGCGCTTTTCCTTCCGATGGAACGGAAAACGCACACCTCGTCGAAGCCGCTGCCCACGAATGCCTGACCAATCTGATTCGCCACGCAGGCGGAAGCCGACTTGAAATGACCGGCGAGCGTGTTGCAAACGGCTGGCACATTGAATATCAAAACGACGGCGCGCCCCCTTCCGCGCCCATTGCGGAGGGCGGCGGGCTGTCCTCCCTGCGAAAGCGCATCGAAGCAGCGGGCGGCACGATGACGGTTTACCATGCGCCGCGCTTTTTGCTGACGCTGAACCTGCCCGAAGAAACGAAGGAGCATGCAGAATGAAGTATAAAGTAATGATTGTGGAGGATCAGACCATGCCGCGCCAGCTGTTCGAGCTGCGCATTCAGGCTTCCGAACGCTTTGAAGTGGCGATTTCTATCGACAACGCCGCCATGGCGGATATTTACTGCCTGAAATACCCAGTGGATCTGATCCTGATGGACGTGATCACGCGGGGCGGCGAAAGCGGGCTGGAAGCGGCGGCGCGCATCAAGCGGGCCTTTCCGCAGATCAAAATCGTGATCGTTACTTCCATGCCGGAATGCTCCTATCTGGACAGAGCGCGTGCCATCGGTGTGGAAAGCTTCTGGTATAAAGAGGATCCCCGCGGAAACCTGCTGGAAATCATGGAACGGACCATGAACGGCGAGTCCCTCTATCCGGAGGCCACGCCGGAGCTTCGTCTGGGACTGGCCAGCAGCTATGAGCTGACGCAGCGGGAACTGGAGGTGCTGCGGGAAATGACCGGCGGCGATACCAATCAGGAAATCGCCGACCGCCTGCACATGTCCGTCGCTTCCGTGAAAACGCACATTCTGAATATGCTGGAAAAAACAGGGTTTCGGAACCGTACCGAGCTGGCCGTCCGCGCCCGGGTGTCAAAAAAGTGGAGGTGCAGGAGGCACTGCCTCCTGCCGGGGTTATAGGGGCGGAGCCCCTAACCCTTGTGCCGCAGCACTTTCCCCGCAAACCAGCTTAAGGGTGCGCAGCACCGAGGACGAGGACAGCCCCAAGGGCTACCGCAGTCCGAAGCCCGCCACGCCTTGCGGGGCGGGCCGCAAAGCGCTGTTTGCGGGCGCTGGCGGCCAACTTTGGGTTTTTCGACACTCTGAGCCGCCGCAAGAGCGGCTCTTTTTTGTTTTGGGATTTTCGGAGAAAAATAGCCAAACGGCTGATGCGCCGTCTCTTCTATTCCTTTACATTCAAACGGGAAAAGGGGGATGCTCTGTGAAAAACGTGGTGGTGAGTATGCAAAATACCCTTCTGGCGGAAGCCGTCGCCGGAGCGTTTCAGAAGACGGGAGACTTCCGGGTGGAGCAGGTGCTGCCCGGCAGGCCCGGCGACGCGCCTTCGCTGTGCGCGTCCGCAAAGGCGGATGTTCTGCTGATGGAGGTCAGCCGTCTGGGCGGATATACCCTAGAAAGCCGAATGCACGTGATTGACACTGTGCGCAGGGCGGTGCCTGGCTGCAAATTTGCGCTTTTGTGCGATGAAAACAGCGACCCTGAGCTGGCGCAGCGCGTGATGCGTACCCGGCAGGACCGGCTCATCGATGCGTTTTTCTATGCGTCCGTCACGTCGCAATACCTGACGGCGGCGGTCGATGCGCTCTGAGGGGAAAGGCAGCTCGGGCGATATGCCCTTTTGAATCAAACCAAGAAACATGGAGGTTGAAGACATGAAGAGATTCCTTACCATCCTGCTGGCCCTTTTTTTGCTGGTCATGACGATGCCCGCGCTGGCGGAAAACAGCGAATGGGAATTCGATGAAAGCAAATGTACGCTGACCAGGTATACCGGCGCGGGCGGCGAGGTAGCAGTGCCCGAGAAGATTGGCTCGGCAGCGGTCAAAACGCTGGACACGGGCGTGTTGGCGCAGGTGTCCGGCATGACCTCGCTGACCCTGCCCGAAACCGTGCTGCACATCAAGGACAACGCGGGCTCATGGAACCCGGATCTTGTGCGGCTTTCCCTGCCCCAAAGCCTGATGATCATCGGCAGCAACGGCTTTAACGACTGCGACGCGCTGGAGAGCGTGACCATTCCGGCAGGGGTGCGCTATATCGGCAACGGCGCGTTTTCGGACAGCGCCCTTCTGAAGAGCATTACCTTCGAGGGCGTATGCCCGACGTTCGACGGCGTATCCTTCGACTATCTGGCGGACGGCGCTACCGCCTATGTGCCGGACGATCAGCTGGAAGCCTATCAGGCGGCTTTCGCGGACATGGACACTGACCTCAGCGCTCAGCCCAGCGGCAAAAATGCCGTGGTTGTTGATAACAACGGCTTCCGTGAGGAGGATTTTGATTTTGACGCGGCGACCGGCACTATTATCCAATACAACGGTTCCGCCGTCTATCTGTGCATCCCCGAAGCCATCGGCGGAATGCCTGTGAAGGCCCTCGGCGAGAACGCTTTCCAGTTCAGCCGCACTCTGGCGTATGTGACGCTGCCCGAGGGGCTGGAAACCATCGGAAATAGTGCCTTCGCCAACTGCTTTACGCTCCTGCATGTGGACTTTCCCACTACGCTGGAGACCATCGCGGATAACGCCTTCGCGGGCGGATCGTACCTGGGCGGTTCGCTGGAGCTGCCCCATGTGCGCACCATCGGCGCGCATGCCTTTGAGCATGCAAGGCTGCGCGGCGAGCTGACCCTGCCCGAGGGACTGGAAACCATCGGCGAAAGCGCGTTCACCAACTGCACAAGCCTGCGCGAGCTGTATCTGCCCGCCACGCTGAAAAGCATCGGTTCCTTGGCGTTTGACCAGAATTGGAGCCTGAACTACGTTTATATGGAAGGCTTGATCCCACCCGAGGTAGCGGCGGACGCCTTCGCCGAATGCTCCGTGCTGAAGGACATCGACCTGAACGAGCGCTGCACCAAGCAGCAGGCGCTGGAACTGCAGGCGCTTGTGGACGGCATGGGCCTTGACTGCTATATCTGGCGCAGCGAAAATTCTCTGGTGGATCACTTCAACGATGATCTGGATACGTATGCGGACGGCTTCCTGACCAGCTATACCGGCACGGAGTCGCGCGTTCGCCCCTGGAGCTCCTGCAATTCGGTGCAGACCATCGGTATCGCGGACGGCGTGTTCAAGGGCAGTCAGACGCTCGAGATCTTTGCTGTTCCCCACTCCGACAATTTCACCACCATCGGCGCGGAAGCGTTCATGGACAGCACCCTGCGGGTCGTGGATCTGTTCGACTCCGTGACTACCATCGGCGCGCGTGCCTTTGCCAACTGCGCGCAGCTGGAAGAACTGACCATCCCCGACTCCGTGACCTCCATCGGCGAGGGCGCGTTTGATGGGCTGACGGGCCTCAAGAAGCTGACCATTCTCTGCGACCCCGCGCTGATTCCGGAGGGTTCGTTCCTGATCAACGGCGAACCGATCAACGCGGAGATCCGCCTCGCCGCCAATGCAACGGATGAACAGCTTTCGCAGGCCAACGCGGCGCTTAACCGTCCGTGGTATGATCCCCTCGTGCGCGTGGGTGAGGCCAGCGCGTTCGTGAAGATGCCGTTCGAAGCGACGGACGCGGCGAATTTTGAATTGGATCCGTCCAACGGCACGATCACCACCTACACCGGAACCGACGCGGACGTGGTCATCCCGCGAGAAATCGACGGCGTGACTGTCACAGCCATCGACCGCAACGCCTTTGAAGCCTGCCGGGACTATACCAACACCGAAACGACCACCGATCGCACCGACTGGGTGCGCCTGCGCAGCGTAGTCATCCCCGAAACGGTCAAAACCTTGGGCGACGATCTGTTCAGCTATTGCCAGCAGCTGGAAACCGTGGTGTGCTACGCGCCGCTGGAGACCACCGGCGGCACCGCGTTCATGCTCTGCCGCAGCCTGAACAACCTGATCTTCGTCAACGGCGTGCGCGAGATCGGCAGCTATGCCTTTGACAGCGCCGGCCCGCTGAACAACCTGTATTTCGGAAAGCATCTGGAAAAGATCGCTGACTATGCCTTTAACCACAGCAACCTTTCCAGCTTCGTGGCCGACGCGACGGAAATCGGCTTCTCCTTCCCTGGCTGCGAAAGCCTGACCAGTCTGCACTTCAGCGCGAAGGTCAAGACCTATAACGAAAACGTGGCTTCGGACTGCCCGAACCTGAGCGAAATCTGCTTTGAATCGACCGATCTGTCCGGCGTGGTCAGCGGCGGTCTGCTGTTCAAGCCTGCCGACAAACTGACCGTGCGCGTGCCCGCAGGCATCGATGAAGAGAACCTGAACAAGGCGCAGAACTGCGTAAGCTGGTCGGACAAGGCGACGGAAGTTACCGTTGTAACCGAAGCCTGCACCCACGCTGCTCCCGCGATGCCTGATTTGGCCGCGCTGCTGCCGAACGCGAAGCTGGCCGAAGGTGCTGAAATCACGCTGCCTTCTGCCGTACCCGAAACAACCACCGTGCCCGAAACGCCTGCTGCGCCCGCTGCTGTCTCTGCCCTGCTCGCCGAATATGTGGGCATGTGGTACGGCGTGAGCATGACCATGGACGGAACGACCTATTCTCTGGCCGATATGGGACTGGAAATGTCTCTGGAGATTCATGCGGACGGAACCTTCACGCGCACCATCGACAATGAAACCGATGCGGGCGCATGCGCCGTGGAGAACGGCGCGGTTCTGGTGGATGGTCTGCCTGCCTCCCTGACGGACGGCCTGCTGACGGTGGAGCAGGACGGCGTGCTGATGACGTTCGGCACCGAAAAGCCGGAAGCGGCTTCCATTGCGCCGGAAAACGAAAGCGCCGTGCTCGGCGACTATCTGGGCGTGTGGACGGTCACGAGCGTCACAGCGGACGGCATGACCCTGCCCGCCGATGCTGCTGGAATGGCAGGCGACACCATCACCGTCCACGGCGAAACTCTCGACATGACGCTGATGGGCACGGAGCTGACCGATTTGCCCTGCGCCATGGACGGCCATCGCTTGGGCTTTACCCTGATCGATACTGCCGCGTATCTGACCCTGCACACCGACGGCACGCTGGCCTTCGACATGGAGGACGGAACGCTGTGGTATCAGCGCACCGGCGATGTGCCCGCAAAGGTGGCTGCCGCTCCTGAAACGGCGCCAACTGCCGAGCCGCAGGCTGCCTCCGGCGCAGGCGACTTTGATCCTGCCGCGTATATCGAAAAGAAGTTTATCATGACCGACGCGGACATGGAAGGCTACAACATGACCGCCGCCATGCTGGGCGGATACGAATACTCCCTCGTCCTTCATGAGGACGGCACGGTGGACTTTATGATGGCGGGCGCGGAGATTCCCGGTCTGACCTGGACGACCGGCATGATTGCGACCGAAGCCGGAAATGTGGAAGGTTTCCTTCTGGACTACTACACCGACAAGCTGAACGTTGTTCCCACGGAAAAGGGGCTGGACATGGACTACTTCGGCTCGATGCTGATGCACTTTGCCGCCGAAGAATAAGAAAAGGCTTTACCGTATGGCCGCCCGGCGGGATGGGATCCCGCCGGGCGGCTTATGAGTTATGGGCAATATAATTTGCCCACTGAAAAAGAAATCTTTCTCAAATGGGATAGAGCTTTTCGCGTTGTCCGCACAAATTCAGCCGGGGCCGTTCATTCGCCGATAGGACTTTTTGACCGTTTGGGAGTCTCTTTCTTTTCGAAAAGGCTCTGTTTTGATGCCCCGTTTTCGGCAGTTTGAAAGGCAGGGCATTCGGCAAAGCACGCTTTGACTTCTTTTCAGAAATATGCTATGATAAACAAGCTAGCCGGTTCTCTTTACAGAAAATCCGGCTCTCTTTTTGCGCCCGGGAATGAAGGAGGAAGAACGATCATGTATGACGTGCTGATTATCGGTGCTGGCCCCGGAGGAATTTTTTCCGCTTATGAACTGATCCGGCAGGATCCGCAGCTCAAGGTGGGGGTGTTTGAGGCCGGGCATGAGTTGAACAGACGCAAGTGCCCCATTGACGGCAAGAAGATCAAAACCTGCATCGGCTGCAAGAGTTGTTCCATTATGAGCGGCTTCGGCGGCGCTGGCGCTTTCTCCGACGGCAAGTACAATATTACCAACGATTTTGGCGGTACGCTGTACGAGTACATCGGCAAAAAGAACGCGCTGGAGCTGATGCACTATGTAGACGAGATCAACATGGCTTTCGGCGGAAAGGGCACCAAGCTCTATACCACCGCGGGCAGCCGCATCAAGAAAATGTGCCTGCAGAACGACCTGCACCTGCTGGATGCGTCCGTCCGCCATCTGGGAACGGACATCAACTATGTGGTGCTGGAAAACCTGTACGCCTTTCTGAAGGATAAGGTGGATTTCTTCTTTGACACCCCCGTGGAAACGGTTCGGGTGACGGAGGACGGCTACGAACTGAGCGCCGGCGGAAAAACCTACTCCTGCCGGGACTGCGTGATTTCCGTGGGCCGCAGCGGCAGCAAATGGATGGAGAATATCTGCCGGGAGTTGGACATTCCCACCAAGAGCAACCGGGTAGATATCGGTGTCCGGGTGGAAATGCCCGCCGAGGTCTTCTCCCATCTGACGGATGAGCTTTATGAAAGCAAGATCGTTTACCGCACGAAAAAATACGGAGATCTGGTGCGCACCTTCTGCATGAACCCCAAGGGCGCGGTGGTGAACGAAAACACCAACGGCATCATCACCGTGAACGGCCACAGCTATGAGGACCCGGCCCGGCAGACGGAAAATACCAATTTCGCCCTGCTGGTATCCAAACATTTTTCCGAGCCCTTCAAGGATTCCAACGGGTACGGCGAATCCATTGCCCGCCTGAGCAACATGCTGGGCGGCGGCGTGATCGTACAGCGCTTCGGCGACCTGATTCGCGGCCGACGCTCCACCCCTAGCCGGATGGAAGATTCCTTTATCACGCCCACCCTGAACGCTACGCCCGGCGATCTGAGCCTGGTGCTGCCCAAGCGGATTCTGGACGGCATCATCGAAATGATCTATGCGCTGGATAAGATCGCTCCCGGCACGGCCAACGACGATACGCTGCTTTACGGCGTAGAAGTGAAATTCTACAACATGGAAGTCGAAGTGGACGAACACCTCCAGTCCCGCTATCCCGGTCTGTATATCATCGGCGACGGTAGCGGAATCACCCACTCTCTGTCCCATGCGTCGGCCAGCGGCGTTCATGTGGCGCGGGAAATCGCCGGACGGCAGGGATGAAGTTTGATGAGTTAAAGCCACAGGCACTATGTGAAATTGTAAGATAAAGGTAGACACAAGGGAAACCACCGTGTTGTCTACCTTTTCTTTATGGTAAAATATAAGGTGCGGTGCTAATCGTTCGAAAAGGTCAAAAAAGCGAGCGTGGACATCAGAGCGGAAATCAAAAATTGTACATAAGAGCTGTATGCCCGCATCTCAGTACGAGCACTGGGAAGTGAATATGCAGCAGATCGGAGTATGATCTGCCGGTGGGTAAAGGAGTATATTGCAGCGGGAGAAGGGGCATTCACTCCCAAAGGACAGTCCGGGCATCCCTTTGCAGCATTATATGTTAGCAAGAGCCTTTCTGAATTGAAGAGGCTGCGGCTTATGGCGGCAAAATTCGAGATTGAGAATGAACGGTCAAAAAAGGATACTGGGTGGAAGGAGTTGATTCAAACAAGGAATATATTACCGGCTATTCGCATTGAGTGTTCTGAAAGCATGCTGAGCCGTTTCATCAGCGGCAAAACTGACAAGCTAGACGATGAAAGTAAACCTGTTTTACGAACACCTGTCTAAGGCCGGGCGGTTTTTATAACAGAAAGGAGCTATAACCCTGACAGCGCTAGGCATCCTGTACAACCTAGCTGCGAGTAGCTACATCGTGCCGAACTTCCGATTTGCTTTTTTATGCGGCAAAACTACCATTCAAATAATACCCGCTGAATAGGAGATTTCCAGCCAAAAACCTCCATGGAACTTCGTTTGGAACGTCGAAAGTATTTTTTCATCTGAAGACGCAAGTCAATGCAGGAATAAACGCAGAGATGGTTATAGACACGTTCCAGACTATTGTGATGGCTGTGTTCTGCCTTGCCGTTGTGTCGGAGCGTATAAGGGAGGATTAGTTTGTGCCATATGCAAAGATCAAGGGCTATTTGCTCGAAAAAGGGTTTAATTTAGTGCTTTGAAGGAAACATGAAGGAAAAAAGCGTTTCGCGCATTCGAAACCGTTGTCCGTCTGAACGCACACCACTTTGAATCCTTTTGTAAAAAAACGGCAGAGGATCCGGCTAGACGCCCCAGACCCGGCAGCAGCGCCTTCTGAACCTCTGCTTTTGATACTCTGCCGCGCCGCAGCCGGGGCATTCGGGGCATTCATTTCGCACTTTTTTCCTGCTTATTACATGATTGTCCACTTTCTTTTTCGGATGATTCATTCTATAATGAAAACAAGGGAGATGGTTTTGTGATGAATATTTTGGTACTGGCAGGAAGCATGTGGCATCCTTCTGAAATGATTCGCCGCGGATTGGCGGACATTTCCGATTATCATTTTGATTTTGTTGAAGACGCAAAGGATATTCTGACTTCGGAAATGCTGGCGTGTTATCCCGTGATCCTGTGCTGCAAATCCAACAATCTTACAGGCAGCACGGATGCGCCATGGTTCGAAGAAAACGTGACGGAGGTAATGCCGAAAGAAATCCGCGCCTTTGTGGAAAAGGGCGGAGGATTTCTGGCCGTTCACGCGGGCTGCTGCTTTGGTTTTTCGGGTGAGGAAAATTACGGATACTGCGAGTTGATCGGCAGCCGTTTTGTCACGCACCCGCCTCGCTGCGATGTTCGTGTAGAAAACTTCCGCGCACATCCCATTACCGATCGCGTAGCGCCTTTTTCTGTCCGGGACGAGCATTATCAACTGACGAATTTCGCGCCGGACGTTACGCCGCTCTTTGATACCGTTTCAGAAACCGGCGGCAGGCAATTGGGCGGCTATACGCGGCAGCTCGGAAAGGGCCGCCTATGCGTGTTGACCCCCGGTCACATTCTTTCCGTGTGGCAGAACGCCGAATATCAAAAGCTATTGAAAAACGCTATGGAATGGTGTGGAGGGATTCGATGAAAACGGTCTTTATTACAGGCGCCGATCGCGGCATCGGCAATGCCATGTGCGAGCAGTTTTTGGAGCACGGATGGAAGGTTTTCGCCGGTCAGTTTATGCCTCGATGGGGCTTTTTGTCCAAAAATCTGGAGCGCTATCCCAATGACCTGAAGCTGATTCCGCTGGATGTAAGCAAGGATGAATCGGTTCGGGCAGCGGCTGCTCTGGTGGCACAGGAAACAGACGAACTGGACATGCTGATAAACTGCGCGGGAATTGGACTGGGCGATGGCTGCGCGCAGAATTTGGCAACTTTTCAAGTAAACACATTGGGTCCCATCCGTATGACGGAGGCTTTTCTTCCATTGATGCAGAAAGGTATGAAACGGTTGTGCTTTGTTTCTTCCGAAGCAGGAAGTATCGCGCTGGCACACCGCAGCGACAGTTTTTCGTACTGCATGAGCAAGTCCTCTTTGAATATGGCGGTCAAGCTGATGTTTAATGAACTGCGTCCAAAGGGCTATACGTTCCGGCTGTATCATCCGGGATGGGTAAATGGCTACATGGAAGGTGATACGCCCAGCACGGAGGGCAAGTATCAGCCGGAGGACACCGCCCTGGTTTCTTATCGCCAGTTTACGGAAGCTTTGCCTTGCGAAGACGTGCTTGTGATGAGGGATATAGAAGGCCAGTGCTGGTCTTTCTAAGGAGGAAAAAATGAAAAAAACGATTGTCATTTATGGAGCTGAAAATGAATCAGCAAAAGAAACGGCCATGTATTTTTCCGGAGAAAATGTTTATGCGCTGTTTCCCTCTGGAAAACCAGAGGCGCTGGAGGGCGTCACAACCGCCGCGATCGATCCGCTTAGCGATGAAGCGATGGTTCTTTTGGCCCGGCAGTTGGAGGAAAAACACGGCGGGGTGGATTTGCTGGTGCTGTGCGCTTCCCTTCATGGGGAAAATGATGGTTCGATCGGCAGTCATGATATGGGGCAGCTGGCACAAACGCTGGATCGAAACGTGAATGGCTGCTGGCGAATGACGGAAACGCTGCTCCCGCTTTTGCGAAAAGGAGAATGGAAACGGATTGGCGTGATTACGCCGGAGGAAGGAAGTATTCGGCAGTGCCGGAGCACAAAGGATTACGGCTGGCTGATGTCCTGCGCCTCCATCAACATGATGCAGAAGCTGAACTTTAACCGCCTGCATTCGGAAGGCTTTATGTTCCGCAACTATATGGAAGGAACAAAGGGAATCACTCCGGGAGAGTACATGGCAATGAATTTCTGCTTTGACCCGAACGACGCCTATATTCATTCGGATGAAAACAGACTGATTCTTCGCGATGGCCAGCTGCGAGAATATGCTTGGTAAAAATTCATGATTTTCCTGCCCGATGTGTAAAACGCACCGGGCTGTTTCTGCATTTACGCGAGGGGTAGTTTATGAAGCTGATTTTGATTGATGATGAAACCCATACGCGGCATGGCATCCTTCAGCGTGTAAACTGGACTGATCTGGGAATCCGAAGCGTGCGAGCTGTCTCCGGCGCTCGTGAAGCGCTGGCACTTTGCCAAGATTGGATTCCCGATATTGTGCTGTCGGATATTAGAATGCCTGAAATGGACGGCGTGACGCTTTGCCGAAAGCTGCGGCAGCTTGCGCCGGAATGCCAGATTTTGTTTATCAGCGGCTACGAGGACGTGGAAAACCTTCGGGCCGCCATAGAATTGTCCGCCATCAGTTTCATTCGGAAGCCCTTTTCGATTCAGGAATTAGAAGAAAAACTGCTGTTGGCCGTTCAAAAGTGCATGATGAATCGCAAGCAGCTTCGAGAAAGAGAATTGCTGTTTCAGAATCGTCCGGCCATTGAAAGCGAAACGGTTCGGGCACTGATTCACGGCACATTGGACGAAAGGCTCTGGGATAATCTGCAGATGCTGAACGTGAAGCCGGAGGAGGGTTTTCAAGTATTGCTGCTCAAAGCGCGCAATCGAATCGACACCGTTTTGAAAAACCGCTTTTCCAGCGCAATGGATGTATGCAGTCAAGCCTATAAGCATCTTTTGTATCTGCAGGATGATCAACGCATCATCGCTGTTCTCTGCGGAGTGGCCAAGATGCATCCTTCGAATCTTTCGGCGTTTCAAGCTCAGTTGGAAAAAGAAGTGCGTCTGATCAGCCAGCAGGGAACGCCTGTTTTGTGTGCCGGCGGGTCCATCGTTCTTTCGGCAGAAGAAGTGAGGCGTTCTTATTGGCAGGCGCTGAAACGGCTGGAATCTCTTTTCTTCGCCTCCTATGGATCAATAGCGTTCAGCCATCTGCATATGCCGGAAATCGTCTCAAACGCACAGCCGCCAGATGCAGAGCCGTTTCTGGAAGCGGTTCGGGAACTGGATGGTGCGACGGCTTACCGTCTGGCAGAGCAAATTTATCGAACGCTTCGGGATGAAAAAAACGTGCCCGTTCATCGCATCCGCGAATTGTATCATTATATGCTGTTTACGCTGAGCCAGCAGGAACAGGCGTTTTTCTCGCCGGCTCATCAGGAGACGGATTCGCTCTTGAACTTGGTGGAGCACGCGGATACGCTGGAAGAGCTCTACCAGCTTCTGCTGCAAAAACTGAATGTGATGCTGGAACCGGAAAGCGGCTTCGGGGATACGAGCCGAACGGTATGGCAGGTGTTGAAGTATATTCGAGAGCATTTATCGCAGACCGACCTCAGCATCCTGCAGGTGGCCCAGCAGGTTTATCTGACGCCGTCCTATCTAAGCAATATTTTCAAAAAGGAAACAGGCCAGACCGTCGGAAACGCCATTCTCAAAATGCGGATGGAAAAAGCCAGCCGTCTTTTGCACGATAAGTCACTAAAGCTGTATCAAATTTCAGAAATGTGCGGCTACCAGGATCCCAACTATTTTGCCAAGCTGTATAAAAAAACTTTTGGAATCACGCCTAGTGAATCTCGTGAGAAAAGAGGCTACTGCTTCTCTTTACTCCACAAGGTATTTCAATCCACTCTTCCCATACGGGAAGAGACATATCTGCGCGTCCAGTGCGTCCCGGCTCATATTGATTTCAATCCACTCTTCCCATACGGGAAGAGACTTGTCTCGTCGCCAATGCCAATACCTTTACGACCTGATTTCAATCCACTCTTCCCATACGGGAAGAGACTTGAGCCAGCGGGGAAGCGGAATCAAAAACATCCATTTCAATCCACTCTTCCCATACGGGAAGAGACTTCGTTGTTTTTGAAGCTGTAAAATCCGCTTCCATTTCAATCCACTCTTCCCATACGGGAAGAGACGATGGGATTTCGTGATCCTGTACGCTAAGCTGACCATTTCAATCCACTCTTCCCATACGGGAAGAGACTGTTCTCAAGCGGGAAACTCTTTTCAGCCATTTTTCATTTCAATCCACTCTTCCCATACGGGAAGAGACCGATGGTGTACGTATCGTCCAGATAGCCCGTCACAATTTCAATCCACTCTTCCCATACGGGAAGAGACGCGACATCCGGGCACAGTCCTACATTAACACGCTGGATTTCAATCCACTCTTCCCATACGGGAAGAGACATGATAGGTACCTATATATTTTGGATTAGAAAACATTTCAATCCACTCTTCCCATACGGGAAGAGACAAGACCCTGCTGGAACTGCGCGGAGGGATTGTCATTTCAATCCACTCTTCCCATACGGGAAGAGACAGATCGGCTGTAACCACCGCTGCCTGTTCTGC
Source organism: Clostridiales bacterium (assembly GCA_004556545.1). GTDB lineage: Bacteria > Bacillota > Clostridia > Christensenellales > Aristaeellaceae > Limiplasma. Next base: position 1,848 of record SFGO01000016.1, on the reverse strand, counting down.
GGATTTCAATCCACTCTTCCCATACGGGAAGAGACAATGTCATGGTCAGCCTGATCTTCCGTGTAAGACAATTTCAATCCACTCTTCCCATACGGGAAGAGACGGTCACGACGCTGGTGCCCGTGGGGCTGATGCCGTGATTTCAATCCACTCTTCCCATACGGGAAGAGACCTCTGCAGACGCTTTCTTGGCGTTTTCCCTCGCGATTTCAATCCACTCTTCCCATACGGGAAGAGACATGCGCGAGAAGCCGCCCTCCACCGCGCCGAGCCGATTTCAATCCACTCTTCCCATACGGGAAGAGACGGGCCGACGGAGGACGGCCTCCGGGACGTGCGGATTTCAATCCACTCTTCCCATACGGGAAGAGACAAAAGCATCCTCCTTGTGCCACGGGGTACCGATATTTCAATCCACTCTTCCCATACGGGAAGAGACCGGTGAACCTGACCCTGACGGCTGCTGATTTCAGCATATTTCAATCCACTCTTCCCATACGGGAAGAGACAAAATCCAACGGACTTCTATGCCATATGTAAAATTTCAATCCACTCTTCCCATACGGGAAGAGACAATGTGGCACTGCTCATAGTCCAGGTCATAATCATTTCAATCCACTCTTCCCATACGGGAAGAGACACGGGTAATACTGCTTCTCTTTACTCCACAAGGTATTTCAATCCACTCTTCCCATACGGGAAGAGACGTGGGTCTGTGCCTGACTGACAAGCTGCTGGGTATTTCAATCCACTCTTCCCATACGGGAAGAGACGGCAAATCTGGACGGGGCATACGATTACAACGTATTTCAATCCACTCTTCCCATACGGGAAGAGACGTCCCAACGGAGCTTGCCCGTATGGTTGTCGATGATTTCAATCCACTCTTCCCATACGGGAAGAGACCCTGTCTGCATGGGGAGGGGCTTTTCTGCCCCTCCTATTTCAATCCACTCTTCCCATACGGGAAGAGACGCCGCCGCGCCCAGAAGGAGGCGGCGGACGATGCTATTTCAATCCACTCTTCCCATACGGGAAGAGACCTGTGGGTGCGCTCAGAGCGCGACCGCAGAGCGCTATTTCAATCCACTCTTCCCATACGGGAAGAGACGGCCTGGAGCGTCGCCAGCTTGTCCTGCGTCAGATTTCAATCCACTCTTCCCATACGGGAAGAGACCGGCGATCTCGTCTCTGCTGGCGGAGGACAAAGGATTTCAATCCACTCTTCCCATACGGGAAGAGACTTCGCCTTGCAGCGCTTCACCAAGCTCCTGCATGATTTCAATCCACTCTTCCCATACGGGAAGAGACCCAGTTGTCGCTGCTCCCGCACCGATAAACGCGGAAATTTCAATCCACTCTTCCCATACGGGAAGAGACCTCGTTGGGCAGCAGTGCGCTTTTCTTGCACAGATTTCAATCCACTCTTCCCATACGGGAAGAGACGCTATGTTGGGAACTGCCACAGCTGCCACGCAGCATTTCAATCCACTCTTCCCATACGGGAAGAGACTTCTGCTTTCCCTGATGGATAACTGGGGCACATATATTTCAATCCACTCTTCCCATACGGGAAGAGACCGGTCAACGGCACGGCGGTCAGCGGTGTGGTGGAAATTTCAATCCACTCTTCCCATACGGGAAGAGACCAGGATCAGGTCGGAATCCATCCGGCAAAAACGATTTCAATCCACTCTTCCCATACGGGAAGAGACTGGGAACGTCTCCAACGGCCAATGCAAGGGCTACATTTCAATCCACTCTTCCCATACGGGAAGAGACCAAGTATGCCTCGCCGATCATGGCGGGGCTATGTATTTCAATCCACTCTTCCCATACGGGAAGAGA